>JBKJTM010000231.1:0-5498 GCA_046590805.1 Usitatibacter sp. | reverse complement strand
CTCGGGCTGCCGCTGGCCGCGCTGGTGCTGTGGCTGATGCAATCGGCTGGTGCGCTGTGGTGGCTGTACGCGTGGCTGGCATGGAGCGGCTTCCAGCTACTGCTGCTGGTGCTGTACCCAACGTTCATCGCTCCACTCTTCAACAAGTTCACCCCGCTTGAGGACAGCGCGATGCGCGCGCGGATCGAGGCATTGCTAGCCCGTTGCGGGTTCCAGTCGAAAGGACTGTACGTGATGGACGGCTCGAAGCGCTCGAGCCACGGCAACGCGTACTTCACCGGCTTCGGCCGCACCAAGCGGATCGTGTTCTTCGACACGCTGATCGAGCGCCTCACCGCCGGGGAGATCGAGGCCGTGCTCGCGCACGAGCTCGGCCACTTCGCGCGCGGCCACATCCCGCGGCTCCTCGCGGTGCGCTTCGCCCTCGCCCTCCTGATGCTCGCGATCCTCGGCTGGCTGTTCAAGGAGCCCGCCTTCCACCAGTCGCTCGGGCTCGCGGAGCCGCGCATCGGCGCGATCCTCGCCGGCTTCGCACTGGTGATCCCGGTGTTCACGTTCCCGTTCCAGCCGCTCGCGAGCCTGATGGCGCGCCGCCAGGAATTCGAGGCCGACGCCTTCGCCGTCGAGCACGCGCGCGCCTCCGACCTGGTGAGCGCGCTCGCCAAGCTCTACCGCGACAATGCGGCCACCCTCACCCCCGATCCGCTGCACTCGCTGGTGTATGATTCGCATCCGCCCGCGGCACTGCGCATCGACCACCTGCGACGCGGTGGCGAAGCCCCGTCAACCCTGTAGAAGCCCGACATGAACGAGCTCGCACGCAAGAAGTGCCGGCCCTGCGAGGGCGGCGTCGCGCCCCTCACCGCCGAGCAGGTCCGCCCGATGCTGAAGGGCCTGGAAGGCTGGGCCCTCGAGGGCAAGGAGATCGTGAAGACCTACCGCTTCGCGAACTACTTCGAGACCATGGCGTTCGTGAACGCCGCCGCGTGGATCTCCCATCGCGAGGACCACCACCCCGACATGACGGTGGGCTACAACCAGTGCCGGGTGGCGTACGTGACGCACGCCATCGACGGGCTCTCGGAGAACGACTTCATCTGCGCCGCCAAGCTCGATGCGCTGTTCGAGCTGTGAGCCGGTGCGCCAAGTGCTGAGCGGAGGCGGCGCACGATGACCACCCGCCGCGAGAAGGAGCAGCAGGTCGTCGTCGAGGGCCGCGTCGTCGCCGACTTCGGCCGCGAGTTCCTGGTGGAATTCGCCGACCGCCGCCAGGTGGTCTGCACGCGCAAGGGCAAGCGCCAGGACGCGACCTGCGGCGATTTCGTCGAGGTGCGCCTCACCGGCGCGGCGCAAGGTTCGATCGAGCGCATCGGCACGCGCAGAAACCTCCTTTACCGCTCGGACCAATGGCGCGAGAAGATCTTCGCCTCCAACGTCGACCAGGTGGTGATCCTGCTCGCGCCCAAGCCGCCTTTCAGCGAGGCCTTCCTCAACATGAGCCTGGTTGCCTGCGAGGCGGCGGGGCTGCCGGTGGTGATCGCGCTCAACAAGGCCGACCTTCCCGAGCATGCGCAGGCTCGCAAGGCGCTCGCGCCCTACGAGAAGATCGGCTACACGCTGATCAACATGTCGGCCAAGTTCGACGTGGCGCCGCTGCTGCCGCACCTCGAGAAGAAGATCACCCTCCTCGTCGGGCAGAGCGGCATGGGCAAATCGAAGACGGTGAACGCGCTGGTGCTGAGCGAGGTGGCGCGCGTGGGCGACCTCACCGCGTCACGCGATTCCGGGGCGCATACCACGACCTTCTCGCGCTTTTACCGCCTCGACCGCGACACCTCGATCATCGATACGCCGGGCTTCCAGTCGTTCGGCCTATTCCATTTGACCGAGGACCAGATCGGGGAAGCGATGCGCGAATTCCGCCCGTCCCTCGGCCGCTGCAAGTTCAACGACTGCTCGCACCTCTCGGAGCCGGGCTGCGAGGTGATCGAGGCCTCGAAGCGCGGCGAGATCTCGGCGGCGCGGCTTTCGTTCTACCAGGTGCTCATCGAGCAGCATCGCGATTTGCACGAGCAGCATCCGGAGTGGTCGCGATAGCAGGCGCCGGCCTCAGCTGGTACAGACCGCCGGTGGGCTGGAAAACACCTGTCGCGTGATTGTCTTGGCGACGCTCACGCCGTTGACCGTGTATTCGAGCGTGGCCGACTCCCCGCTTTGGAATCGCAGCTTCATGGTGCCGACCCGCAACGCGGTCGCCGGCGTCCACGGCTGCGCGTTGAACACCGGCCCCGTGGTCCGGAAAAGGTCGCCGAGGAACGACCCGTCGGCTTGCCGAGTCCCGCCCGACATGACGAGCCACATGCCTTGGCCGGTCGAACCATAGGTGAACAGGGTGGCGAACAGGATGTTGCCCTGGTGAGTGAGGTTGACTCCCCACCCCGATTCGGCTGAATTCCACCACAGGTCCTGGTAGTTGGTGGCGGCCGACCTGCTGCCGGAGGTGCTCGCGCAGGTCGCGGCCCGCGCGCCATAGACCTGTTTCTGGATCGGCTTGGTCACCGTGACCCCGTTCACCGAGTAGGTGAGGTTGCCGGTGGCACCCCCGGAGAATGCCAGCGTCATGGTGCCGACGCGGGAGAGATTCGCGGCGCTTATCGGAGTGAACGGAACGGCGTTGAACGCAGGCCCCGTGGTGCGGAAGAGGTCGCCGGTGAAGGTGTCGCCGGTACCCTGCCGCGCACCGCCCGACATCACCAGCCACAGGGGGGCGCCCGATGAGTCGTAGGTGAAGAGCGTCGCGAACGCGATGTTGCCCTGCTGGGAGACATTGATGCCCCAACCCGGCTCCGCCTGGTTCCACCAGAGGGCGGTGTAGTTGGCGGGTGTTGCCGTGGTCGTGCCCATCAACGAGACATCGTCCACGCGGAACGAGGAGTGGGCCGAGGAGTTGTTCCTGGCGATGAACCTCAAGCGCAGCCGCTGCCCCGCGTAGCGGGACAGGTCGTACGGAAAGCTCTGCGTCCAGCCGCCGCTGTCGTCGCCCCAGAAGGAATCGAGCTCCTCGACCACCGCCCCGGTGCTCGGGTTGACCAGCTCGACATCCAGGCTGTCGCCGAAGTCTCCGTACTGTCCGCCGTTGGTCGTGAACCGGTACCAGAAGGTGAGCTGCCCTCCGCTCAGGATCGTGACATCCTGGTGGATCGAGTCGGTGAGATTGACGGCGCCGCCCAGCCACGCGTACCAGCTTCCCGCGCGGGCCGCCGCGGGGTCGCGCGTGATGACCGCCAGGCCGGCGGTGGACGACTCGGTCCAGCCTGTCCTGCCGCTCTCGAATCCCGGATTCGCCAGGACATTGGCCTGTGCCCGCGCGATGCCGGGCAGGAGCAACGCCATGGCGGCTATCGCCAACGACCCCAATAGATGCCGGCCCGCGCTCATGCAAGGGACCTTTCGAGACCTTTCCGAAGTGGGCAGAGGATAACTCAGCGGTCGATCGCCACCGGAATTCGCTTGCGCCCCCACTGGGCTTTCGCATCGAAGCGCTCGAACCGCCCCGGGATCGCCGCCGCGCAGTCCGGACACTTGCCGTCGGCGGTAAGGCGATAGTCCTCGATGCGGTGCCAGTCGCGCACGATGAGCGCGGCGTGGCATGAAGGACAAAAGGTCGTCCCGCCCTCGCGGTCGTGGATGTTTCCGGTGTAGACGTAACGCAGCCCTTCGTCCATCGCGATGCGGCGCGCGTGCTTGACTGTGGCCGCGGGCGTGGGCGGCAGGTCGGTCATCTTGAAGTCGGGATGGAACGCGGTGAAGTGCAGCGGCACGTCGGGTCCCAGCTCACGGAAGATCCACTGCGACATCGCGCGTACCTCGGCGTCCGAGTCGTTCTTGGTCGGGATGAGGAGTGTCGTGATCTCGAACCACACCTTCGTCTCGCGCTTGAGGTAGATCAACGTGTCCAGCACGGGTGCCAGGCGCGCGCCGGTGAGCTTCACGTAGAACTCCTCGGTGAAGGCCTTCAAGTCCACGTTGGCGGCGTCCATCTTCGCGTAGAACTCGCGCCGCGCCTCGGGCGAGATGTAGCCCGCGGTCACTGCCACGCTCGCGATGCCCGCCGCGCGGCAGGCATCGGCGGTGTCCATCGCGTACTCGGCGAAGATCACCGGGTCGTTATAGGTGAAGGCGACGCTCTTCGAGCCCGAGCGCAGCGCGGCCCGCGCGATGGCCGCGGGCGAGGCCTGGTCCATGAGCCGGTCCATGTCGCGCGACTTGGAGATGTCCCAGTTCTGGCAATTGGCGACCGCCAGGAACGGCGCCAGATATGAATGATCCGGATCCTCGACCTCGAGGTTGTGGACAGGGCCCGAATAGGGCACGCGCTCGATGCGCCGCAACGGGACCAGGAACCCTGCCGGAGTCTCGCGCCAGACCGAGCGCTCTGGCCGCGCGTCGAACCCCGGATCGAAGCGCTTGCGCAAGTACTTGACGATGTAGACCTTGCTTTGGGAAACGGTGCGCCCTTCGATCTGCTTGGTCCGTGGCGGGGTGTGTTCGAAAAAGGTCGGCAGCAATCCCAGGTGCAGGCCCAACTCGAAGAGGCCGAGTGCCAGCCGTTCCGACACCGTGATCCCCGCGGCGTGGGTCGCCGTCCGGTGACCATCGCCTGCGAGGTAACCCTCGAGGAAGGCACGAATTACCTGGGGACGTGCGTTGGACACCGGCGGAGGCACCTGTTTGTTGTGCGCTCCGCGGCCGCACAGTGCCTCGAAGAGGCGGGCGACTGAAGTCTTGCCGATTTCGACGGTGATGGTCGTGCGGCGCGAGACGATCAGAGGCCGAGCCTGAAAGATCTCGGTGAGCAGCCGTGCGGTTCGCGCGATCAGGTCCTGCTCGTGGCGTCCGAAACAGAAGGAAATGCGGAAGGAGTTCGGCCGATTCGGGTGGCTCGTGATCGCCCCCTCCGCGCAGAAGATGCCGAGCAGC
This sequence comes from Usitatibacter sp., assembly GCA_046590805.1. Classification (GTDB taxonomy): domain Bacteria; phylum Pseudomonadota; class Gammaproteobacteria; order Burkholderiales; family Usitatibacteraceae; genus Usitatibacter. Next base: position 518 of record JBKJTM010000231.1, on the reverse strand, counting down.
CAGGCCAGATCGGTCGTGAGCGGCAGCGATTCCGGGACGCCGTCGCTCTTCTCGCCGAGGAAACGCACCCGGCCATCGCGAGCGGTCAGCGTCACTTCTCGCGCGTGCTCCGTAGGGGTCAATGTCCCGCGCGCGAGCTGGCCCCGCACCTTCCGCAGGTAGGCGGGGTGATAGCCCATCGCAGCACCTAGCTGGGCCGACGTGCAGTCCAGCCGCAGCAGCTCGGCGAGTTGGGCTGTCGCGATCCGGCGCGGGCGCGCCGCGTGCGGCGCGATCTCGAATCGCGAGAGCCATTGCGCCGCCGAAATGGTCACGTCAAGCGTGGAGGGATTGCGCTTCGGCACGAGCAGGAAGTGATCCGTCGTGAGCTCGCCCGCGGGCATCTTGCGAACGGCGCCAACGTCCGAGCGGTGAGCCGCAAAGATTCCGTGATTAGGCGTCACCTCGATCGCCGGGCAGCAGACTGCCCTGAGCGAAACCAGGTCCCCCGCGTACGGACGCGAGAACACCTTCGCGAC
>JBKJTM010000215.1:0-3508 GCA_046590805.1 Usitatibacter sp. | reverse complement strand
GCTCTGCGCGGGCGTGAGCACCTCGTCACCGGGGCCGATGCCGAGCATCTCGAGCGCGACCTGCATCGCCGCGGTGGCCGAGGTCAGCACGCGCACCGGGCGACCGCCGGCGTACTCCGAAAGGGCGCGCTCGAAGGCCGCGACCTGCGGGCCGGTCGCGATCCAGCGGCTGCGCAGCGTCTCAGCCACGGCCGCGATCATCGACTCGTCGATCGTCGGACGCGCGAAGGGCAGGTAAGGGGACGGACCCTGGTTCACGCCTTTGCCCGGTTCAGGGTCCGTCCCCGGTTTCATCACGACCTTGCCACCAGCCAGACGCCGACGATGATGAATCCGATGCCGACCAGCTTCTGCGCGCCGAGCGATTCGCCGAACAGCAGCCACGCGCCGACCGCGTTCACGATGTAGCCCACCGACAGCATCGGGTAGGCGACGCTCACCGGCACGCGCGACAGGGCGAGGATCCACACCATCACGCTCACCACGTAGCACGCGAGCCCGGCGACGATCGGCGGGCTGGTCGCCAGGCGCAGCCCGATCGGTATCAGGTTGTCCGCGGAGAACGCGAACTCGCCCACGCGGTTGGTTCCCGCCTTGAGCAGCAGCTGCGCGCCGGCGTTCAGGAGCACGCCGAGCATCACGAGGGAGAAGGTAAGGGGGGTCACGGCTTGCGGACGAGGACCCGTCGCGGGTCCTGGTGGAGCGACTGCATCGGCAGCCCCTGCGCCCGGAACGATTCGTAGGTGTCGGGGTGCATTATAGCCAGCGCGTCGCCCGGCCGCAGCCATTGCGACTCGAACTCGGCCAGATTGTCGATGCGCAAATGGGGCTCCGCCTTGATGCCCATCTCGAACTCGTCCACGTAGTCCACCAGGGTGAGCGTGCGCGCGATGTAGAAGGGGACCGTCTGGTCGTAATGCCGCACGCTGTAGAGGCGCGTGCCGGGCGTGAGGACCGCGGCCATCTTCTCGGCGACGGCCTTGCCCGACTGCCGCGGCGCCATCTCCTCGAAGGCGTCCTCGACGCAATCGATCACCAGCACCATGCCGATCGCGGTCGCGACCAGCGCGACCCAGCGCCGGCCGCGCCAGAAGGCGGCGGTCGCAATGGCGGCGGTGGCGAAGAGGAGCGCCGCGGCCGCCATCGCCAGCGGCTGCGCCTGCGCGTAAAGGTCGCGCGTCCAGGGTTCGCGCGCAGTCTGCGGCACCCGCCAGGCGACCACCATGAGGGCGATCGCGACCACCATCACCGGCGCCGACTGCCAGGCGAGCTTGCGCGTGGGCGCCTCGGCGAGGTATCGCCCGAGCACCAGCGCGAGTGGCGGGAACGCGGGGAGGATGTACGCGGGAAGCTTGGAGCCCGAGACGCTGAAGAAAAGGATCACGAAGGCAGACCACAGGATCGCGAACCGCATCTCGACGCTCTCGCGCATCTTGCCGGGGATGCTCCAGCCGTGCGCGAGCGCGGACGGCAGCGCGAACATCCACGGCAGGAAGCCCGCGGCGAGGATCGGCAGGAAGTACCACCAGGGCTCGCTGCGACGGTGCGCGGTGGTGAGGAAGCGCTGGAAGTGCTCGTGGATGAAGAAGAACTCGGGAAACTCCGGGTTGGCGTAGGAGACGAGGACAAACCACGGCGCCGCGATCGCGAAGAACACGATCAGCCCGTAGGTCCATTCCAGGCGCTCCAGCGCCCGCAGGTCCCGGCGCATGATGCATGCGAGCCCGAGCGCCGCGGCCGGGAAGACGATCCCCACGAGGCCCTTGGACAGCACCGCGAGCGCCATGCCCGCCCACGCTGCGAGCATCCAGCGGCGCCGCTCGGGGGAGCCCTCGGGCTCGCGCTCGGAGAGGAGGTAGGCGCAGCAGGTGAGCGTGGTCCAGAGCGTGAGCCCCATGTCGAGCGTGACGATCCCGCCCAGGGCCATGAAGTACGGGCTCGACACCAGCGCGATCAATGCCGCGAGGCCGGTTTGCGGCGTGCCGAGGTGCCGCGCGGTGTAGGCGATGAGCAGCAGCGTGGCCAGCCCGCAGAGCGCGACGTAGAGCCGCGCCGTGTACTCGCTCGCGGGGAGGACGCTGAGCGCTATCGCGCTCGCCCAGTATTGCAGCGGCGGCTTCTCGAAGTACTTGAGGCCGTTCAGCCGCGGAGTCACGAAGTCGCCGCTCGCGGCCATCTCGCGCGAGATCTCGGAATAGCGACCCTCGTCGGGGTTGGCGAGCGGCCGGCCGAGGTTGTCGATGCCGATCACGATCGACGCGAGCAGCAGCACCCACAGCAGGATGCGCGTGGTGCGCTGGTTCAATCAGGCCTCGAGCAGCACCACGACCGCGCCGCTGCCGCCATGGATGGCGCGCGGCTCGACGAACGCGAGCACCTCGTCGCGGCGGGTGAGTAGCTTGCGGATACGCCGCTTCAGCACCGGCTCGCGCCCCGGCGAGCGCAGCCCCTTGCCGTGCACGATGCGCACGCAGCGCTTGCCGCGGCGCTGGCAGTCGGCGAGGAAGGCCGCGGTCTGCAGCACCGCCTCTTCCGAAGTGAGGCCGTGCAGGTCGAGGTGATCCTGGATCACCCAATGCGTGCGCCGCAGCTTGCGCAGGATCTCGCGCGGCAGCCCCGGGCGCAGGAACATGCCGTCGTCCTCGAATTCGATGTCGTCGTCCGGGGAGGCGAGCCGCCCCAGCTCCTCGAGCACCGCGCGCTCGTCCTCATGGCGCTTCGCCGGAACCGGCTTGGCGGGATTGCGGAAAGGCTCGATGCGGTTGCGAGGCTTGATGGGGACCACGTCCCGGACCGCCTCGCGAAACAGGGCGCTGTCCTGCCCCGCGCTGCCTCGCCCCTCGTCCCTCGCCCCTCGTCCCTTCGTCACCCCAGGGATTCCAGGTATTTGTCCGCGTCGAGCGCCGCCATGCATCCGGTGGCGGCGCTGGTCACCGCCTGGCGGTACACGTGGTCCTGCACGTCGCCCGCGGCGAATACGCCCGGAACACTGGTGGCGGTCGCGCCGCCGTCCAGACCGCTCTTGGTGACGATGTAGCCGTTCCTCATCTCCAACTGGCCCGCGAAGATGTCGGTGTTCGGCTTGTGGCCGATGGCGATGAAGCAGCCGGTGACGGGGATCACCTTGGTGGCCCCCGCTGCAGCCGTCGACTTGATGCGCACGCCGGTCACGCCGGTCTTGTCTCCCAGCACCTCGTCCAGGGTCTGGTTCCACTCGATCGCGACCTTGCCCTCGGCCTGCTTGGCGAAGAGCTTGTCCTGCAGGATTTTCTCCGCGCGGAACTTGTCGCGGCGATGGATGACGGTCACGTGTTTCGCGATGTTGGAGAGATAGAGCGCTTCCTCCACCGCGGTGTTGCCGCCGCCCACCACGCAGACGTCCTGGCCCTTGTAGAAGAACCCGTCGCAGGTGGCGCAGCCCGAGACGCCCTTGCCCATGAACGCCTGCTCGGAGGGAATGCCGAGGTACATCGCGGAAGCCCCGGTGGCGATGATCAGCGCCACGCAG
>JBKJTM010000462.1:0-10708 GCA_046590805.1 Usitatibacter sp. | reverse complement strand
GTCGGGCGCGCTGGTGGCGGGGATTCGCGCCGGCTTCGCGTACAACACCTGGCCGACGATGGACGGGCAGTGGATCCCGGCCGAGATCATGCTGCTGCAGCCCTGGTGGTCGAACCTGACCAACAACATGGCGACCGTCCAGTTCATGCATCGGGTGATGGCCCTCGTGGTCGTGGGCATGGTCCTCGTCACCTGGGCACGCGTGCGCCAGGAGCCGCCCAACGAGCGCGCGCGCTGGTGGAGCCGGGCGCTGGTGGGCGTGGCGTTGCTGCAGGCGGCGCTCGGGATCGGCACGCTCCTGCTGAACGTGCCGATCAATCTCGCGGCCCTGCACCAGGCGGGCGCCGTGGCGCTCTTCAGTTGCGCCATCGGTCTCAGGCACGCGCTGCGCCCCGCGCCGCAGTTGCAGCTGTAATTACCGCTCTGTGACGCAGTTCACGTTTCGCTTGCGGAACGTGCCGGATAATCGCGCTGCCTTCAAGACCGGCAGGCCGCGATGATCACGACAACGACAACAATCCCGTTCGCGCCACGCAAGCACGAAGTGCGCGTGCATCGTTTCAACCTTGCGATGCTGGCGTATGCCGCATGCCTGCCGCTGCTCGCCCTCGCCCACCTGCTGGGCTTCATGTCGCTCTTCGGCGTGGTCACCGCCGCCGCCGCGATGGTGGTGGCCAACGCGGCGCTCTTCTTGCTGTTTCGATCGGGGCTGAACGAGCGCTTCGGGGACCCGAGCCTCACCTGGCTGCAGGTCGCCATCGGCACGCTGGTCATCATGTACGTGGCCTACCACGCCGACGCCAACCGCGGGCTCGCGCTGATGTTGAGCCTGGTGGTGCTCGCCTTCGGCACCTTCCGCTTCAACACGCGCGAGCTCATGCTCGCCTCCGGGCTGGTGCTCGCGGGCTACGCCGCGGTGATCAACCTGCTCTTCTGGCGCAAGCCCGACACCGTGAACGTCCTGATCGAGGGCTTCCAGTGGGTGGTGCTCGCCTTCGTGCTGCCCTGCTTCGCGCTCGTCGGCGGGCGGCTCTCGGAGCTGCGCCAGCGGTTGCGGCGCGCGAACGACGAGCTCGCCGCGGCGCTCACCGCCATCCAGCAGATGGCCACCCACGACACCCTCACCGACCTGCCGAATCGCGCGCTCTTCGCCGAGACGCTCACGCGCTCCGTCGCCCAGGCCGAGCGCAGCCAGGGCCGGCTCGCGCTCTTCTTCCTCGACCTCGACCGCTTCAAGAACATCAACGATACGCTCGGCCACGCGGTCGGCGACCGAGTGCTCAAGGAGGCCGCGCGGCGTCTGCGCGGCGCGGTGCGCACCGCAGACCTGGTCGCGCGGCTGGGTGGCGACGAATTCGTGATCCTGGTGCACGGCTGCGACGGGCACGCGAGCCTCGCCGACACCGCCACGCGCGTGCTGGATGCGTTCGCACCGACGATGACCACCGATGGCCATGAGCTGGGGCTCGCGGTGAGCATCGGCATCTGCGTCTATCCGGAGGACGGGCAGGATTCGCAGTCCCTGGTGTCGAACGCGGACATCGCCATGTACCGCGCCAAGGGCGAAGGGCGCAACCGCTTCTGCTTCTACGCGGCCGACATGAACCACCTCTCCCGGGAGCGCCTCTCGCTCGAGGCGGGGCTGAGGCACGTGCTCGAGCGCGGCGAGATCGAGGTGTTCTACCAGCCGAAGATCGACTTTGCCCACGGCCGCGTGGCCGGCGTCGAGGCGCTGATCCGCTGGCGCCATCCCGAGCTGGGGCTGCTGTCGCCCGACCGCTTCGTGCCGCTCGCCGAGGAAACCGGCGACATCATCGCCATCGGCTACTGGACCGTGCGCCAGGTCTGCGAGCGCGCGAAGCGCTGGCAGGCCCAGGGCATCTACCTGCCGGTCGCGGTGAACCTGTCGGCCAGCCAGTTCCACGAGCCGCGGCTGCTCGCCTCGCTGGCGGCGATCCTCAGGGCGACCGGCGTCGCGGCGCAGACGCTGGAGCTCGAGATCACCGAGACGATGGTGATGAAGAACGTCGAGCGCGCCGTGGGCGTGATGGAGGGGCTGCGGCGCATGGGCGTGGGACTCGCGATCGACGATTTCGGCACCGGGCACTCGTCGCTCGGGTACCTGAAGCGCTTCCCGATCAACCAGCTCAAGGTGGACCGATCGTTCGTGCGCGACTTGCCGCACAACACCGACGACGTGGCGATCACGCGCGCGGTGATCGCGATGGCGCACAGCCTGCAGATGAGCGTGGTGGCCGAGGGCGTGGAGAACCAGAGCCAGTTCGACCTGCTGCGGGCCGAGGGCTGCGACGAGTTCCAGGGGTATTACTGCCGGCCGGCGATGCCGGAGGCGGAGCTGCTGCGATTCCTGACGGAGGAGCGCGTCAGCCGTGGGTCGGCGGCGCTCCGCCCGTCGCTCGCAACGGCGCCCTAGCCGCCGGCCAGCGCGGCCAGCAAGGCGGCGACGAAGAGAAGCAGGAAGCGTTGGGCGGTGCTCATGACGGGTAGCGGGCGGCCTGGTATGGGGCTGCCACCTCGAGCATCGCGCGCCCCTTGGTGGCGTGCGACTGGATGAGGCACGTGTCGCGCCTGAACCCGCCGAGGGCGTCGCAACGCGACCGGTCCGACTGGTAGCGCGACTCGATGCGGGCGCGTTGCAGGGCGCGCGCCGACTGGTGCTGCATCGCGATCTGGTACTCGCCCCGGGCCGCGGCTTGGGGCGCATCCCCCGTGGAGGAGGCGCCGATGCCGAATGCTGCTGCGCTCGTGATCAACGCTCCGGTCCCGAGCGCTACGAAAATGGCGCGTTTCATGTTTACCCCGGCCGAGAATGCTGGGGTTCATGGTCGTGGCACGCCCACCACCGGTATGTAAGGCATGGCGTTGGTTGGCACCCGACCCAGGCTGATAGCGGCGTCGGAGTCCTCCTACAGGCCGATTCCCGGGCAGGATCCCGGCGAATCAGTCCATCAGCAGCCCGCCGTTCACGTCGAGCACCTCGCCAGTCACGAATCCCGCCATCGGGGAAGCGAGGAAGCGCACCGCATGCGCGAACTCTTCCGGCTCGCAGAAGCGCCCGACCGGGATGCGGGTGAGCAGTTGGCGGCGCTGCGCGTCGTTCAGGTGCTCCATCACTGACGGGGTCTTCACGCCGGCCGCGGCGACCGCGTTCACCGTGACCCCGCTAGAGGCGAGCTCGCGCGCGAGCGAGAAGGTGAGCGAGCTCACCGCGCCCTTGGACGCGGCATAGGCGGTGCCCTCGGTCAGCCCGCCGGTCTTCGCGGCGAGCGAGCCCACGTTGACGATCCGTCCCCAGCCGCGTTTCTTCATCGACGGCATCACCGCGCGCGCCCAGAAGAACGCGCCATCGAGGTTGACCGCCATCACGCGGCGCCATTCGATGTCGCTGGTCGCCTCCGCCTTGTCGTTGCAGTTGACCGCCGCGTTGTTCACCAGGATGTCCACGGGCCCGAGCAGCTTCTCGATGCGCTGGTGCGCCTGGCGCACCGCGCCCGGCTCGCTCACGTCGCACGGGACCGCGACCACGGTGCCGCGCAGGAAGCGGATCAGGCTGTCGAGGCGCATGGCGTCCACGTCCACCAGCGCCACCTGCGCGCCGTCCTCGAGGAGGTTCCTCACCACCGCGAGGCCCAGGGTGCCGGCCGCGCCAGTAACCACGGCTGTCTTTCCCGAAAGTGTCGTCATTTAGCGCTGATTGTGCCTCGGTTTCGGGGTGGGGAAGGAGTGCCCCCCGGGAACGGGGAATAGTCGGCAGCGCGCCACCGGGCCTTGGCCCATAATCGGGCACTTCCATGAGCCGCCTCGCTGTCCTGCTCGCCGTCCTCGCCTGCTGCCTATCCGGGGCGGGCCATGCGGCGACTCCATCGGTCGCCGCGGGCGGCTTCCACAGCCTCGCGCTGCATCGCGACGGTACCGTGCGCTCGTGGGGCGACGACAGCACCGGCGCGCTCGGCATCGGCCGCGTGTTGTTCTCGCCGAACCCGCTGCCGGTGAGCGGCCTTTCGGGCGTGACCGCGGTCTCCGCGGGCGTGGACTATGCGCTTGCGCTGCGCAACGACGGCTCGGTGTGGGCGTGGGGATACAACGAGTACGGCAAGCTGGGCGACGGCAGTACGACCTCGCGCTCGATTCCGGTTCGGGTGGAGGGCCTGACGGGCGTAATGCAGATCGCCGCCGGCCGGACTCACGCAGTGGCGCGCACAGCCGATGGCGGCGTCTGGACGTGGGGGTACAACGGCGTCGGCCAATTGGGCACCGACCAGGTGGGCGAACGATCGATTCCCGCACGTGTGGGAGGCCTGCCGCCCGCGGCCGAAGTCGCTGCGGGGATGTCGCACACCATCGTGCGCACCGTCGACGGCAGCGTGTGGACGTTCGGCCAGAACGATGTTGGCCAGCTGGGCGACGGCAATCCCACGGAACCCTATCGCGGCCGCTTTACGCCCGTTCGCGTGACGTCGATGTCCGACGTGACCCAGGTTTCCGCGGGTGCATTCCACACGGTGGTGCGCCGCGGTGACGGAAGCGTATGGGCGTGGGGAGGCAATGCCCAGGGGCAGGCTGGGGATGGCACGACGACGATGCGTTCTTCGCCCGTGCAGGTGCAGGGGCTCGCGGGCGTGGTGGAAATCTCCGCGGGCGCTGAACACAGCCTCGCGCGCAAGTCGGACGGCACGGTTTGGGCATGGGGCGACGGTGGCTATGGCCAGCTCGGCGACGACATGTACCAGTCTCGCCTGATCCCGATACGGCTCGAAGGACTCACCGGCGTGTCCCAACTCGCGGCGGGTTTCCTGCACTCGGTGGCCGTAAAGGCCGACGGGGGGCTGGTGGTGTGGGGCGCGAACGGCCACGGCCAGCTGGGCGACGGCACCACGAACCGGCAGGGTGTGCCGACGCAGGTCGCAAACATCAATGGGGTCGCCGCGGGCGCCGTCGGCGCGTACTTCACGGTGGTGCTCAAACGCGATGGCACCGTCCTCACCTTCGGGGACAACTCGCGCGGTCAGCTGGGCAACGGTGTCTTCAGCTTCCGCGCGGTGCCCTCCGCGATCGCCGGTCTGAGTGGCGTAGTCGCGATCTCCGCCGCGTACGACCATTCCTTCGCGCTCACCTCCGATGGACGCGTGTTCGGATGGGGCACCAACAACGCCAATCAGTTTGCCGACAACAGCGTCGGCCGAGCCGAGCCGTTCCGCGTTCCGGGCCTCAGCAACGTGAGTGCCCTCTCCGCGGGTTTCTTCCACACGATAGCGTTGCTGACCGACGGCACGGTGCGCGCGTTCGGCAGCAGCTATCGGGGCCGCCTCGGGCTGGGGAATCAAGACGGGGTGGCGCAACCCACGATCGTTCCAGGGCTCACTGGCGTGCGCCAGGTGTCGTCGGGCGGCGGGCACACGCTGGCGCTCAAGACCGATGGCACGGTCTGGTCGTGGGGCGAGAACGGCAACGGGCAACTGGGCGACGGCACCACCGCGGACCGCTTCTCGCCGATCCTGGTGGCGGGCCTCGGAGATGTGGTCGAGGTTTCCGCCGGCGCAGATCATTCGCTGGCGCGCAGGGCCGACGGCAGCGTATGGGCCTGGGGAGGTAACTCCACCGGGCAGGTGAACGGCGGAAGCACCGACCAGTTGCGGCCGGTTCGCGTCACCGGGCTGCCGAGCGGCCCCTCCGCGATCATCGCGTCGCGCGGGTTCTCGCTCGCGATCGTTGGGGGCGCGGTGTGGGCCTGGGGCATCAACTATTCCGGCGGGCTCGGCTGCCCGGGCTGCGACGGGTCGAGGGCGCCGATCCAGGTTCCGGGGCTTTCACGCATCGCCGCGGTCGCTTCCAAGCAGGGCCACGTCCTCGCGTTGCGCGACGACGGCAGCATCCTCGCCTGGGGCGCGGGGCAGTTCGGACAGGTCGGGGACGGTACGCTGGTCGACCGCGAGTCCCCGGTCGTGGTGCTGCACGAGGGTGCGACCGGATCGGTCGCCACCAACGACTGGTACCTCGATCTCGATCCGACGGTCGCATCGACGATCGCCGCCGAGCAGGTGCCCGTGTTCCTGGTGGCGACGCGTCCCGCCGGCGCCGACATCGCGGCTGACATGCGTTTCCGGGCGGAGGACGTCGGCACTCCGAAAAGCCTCTTCGTCTTCGCGCTCGCTCCCGCCACGCGCGTGCAGGGCGGCCAGTCCGCGGCCGCGTTGAAGATGGGAAAGGCGAGGGGCGCCGCCGCCAAGGCCGACGCTCCGATTGCCTGCGTGCTCGCGCAGCTGAATGCGTCGGGGCAGATGGTGGCGGTGACCTCGTCCAATCTCGCGGCGTATCTCACCGGCGTGCTTTCGGCGCAGGGCGCCTCGGTGTCGATCCTCAACGGCGTGCCTACCGGGAACGTCGCCGGCGCGACCTTCTTCGTCGGCTACGGCGGCAGCGGCACCGCGATGATCAACACCGGGACCAATCGCGCCGCGGTGACCGTGCCGGGGTCGCTCACCTGCCAGCCCTCGGCGCCGCAGACCGGGTGGTGGTGGAATCCGCTCGAGGACGGGCGCGGATTCTCGATCGAGAAGCGCGGCAACAACCTCTTCTTCGCCGCGTTCCTCTACGACATCTCGGGGCGATCGAACTGGTATGTGTCCAGCGGCCCGGTGTCGCTCGACGGCTCGCTCTACAACGGCGATCTCCTGGGCGCGTCGGGCGGGCAGACCCTGGGCGGGCCCTACACGCGCTTCCCCACGCTTGCCAGCGCAGGCGCGATGACGATGACCTTCAACAACGAGAGCACCGGCACCATCGTCTGGCCGGGCGGCACGGTGCCGATACAGCGCTTCAACATCGTGCCCAACGGGCTTACCGCGCCGCCGGTCGCGGGAACGCCGGAAAGTGGCTGGTGGTGGAACGAGCAGGAAGCGGGCCGTGGCTTCTTCATGGAGTGGCAGAACGGCACGCTCGACATCGCCGGCTACATGTACGACGACGCGGGCAACCCGGTCTGGTACCTCACCGTGGGTGGCACGAGCACGACCAACCCGCAGAATTTCACCGGCACCTGGTGGAGCTATGGAGGCGGGCAGACCCTGACCGGACCGTGGCGGCAGAACTCCCGCACCGACAGCAACGTGGCGCCGCTGTCGATCACCTTCAGCGCGCCCGACACAGCGCTGATGACGCTGCCGAATGGACGCACCACCTCACTCAAGCGACATCGATTCTGAGGTTGCCCGATGCAATCCCCTTTCCAGAAATTCGACGCCGCGCTCAAGATCGCCGAGATCACGGCGATTCCCACGTCCTTCCCCCTTCCCAAGGACAGCAACGTGCGCCTGGGCATCGGCCGCGCGGTCAAGCGCGATGCCGTGATCGTGAAGGTGAGGACCGAGTCGGGGATCATCGGCTACGGTGAATCGCATGCCGGGCGCGCGCCCGGTGCCGTGGCGGCCCTCATCAATACGACCCTTCGCACCCTCGTCGTCGGCATGGACGCGACCGATGTCGTGGGTGTCTGGAACCGGATCTACTCCCGGCAACTCGCCAGCCACGGCATGGGCGCGGGCTGCTCGCTCGCGATGAGCGGCCTGGACATGGCCCTTTGGGACATTCGCGCGAAGGCGGTCGGCTGGCCGCTCTACAAGCTTCTCGGCGGAGCGCAACGATCGATCCCCGCGTACGCCGGCGGCGTCTCGCTTGGATTCCAGGACCCGAAGGAGCTCCTTGAAGAGGCCAAGGTCCACATCGACGCGGGGTACAAGGCGATCAAGCTGCGCCTGGGCGACAACGTGAAGGACGACCTGCGGCGGGTCACGGCTGCGCGCGACAAGTTCGGCAGCGACATCGAGATCCTCACCGACGCCAACATCGGCTACACCCTCGAGGACGCGAGGCGCGTGATGCCGGTGCTCGACGAGCTCGGCATCCGCTGGCTCGAGGAGCCGTTTCCCGCGCACGATTACCGCAGCTACGCCACCGCCCGCACCTTCTCGACCACGCCGTTGGCTGCCGGCGAGAACCACTTCACGCGCTTCGAGTTCTCGCGCCTGATCGAGGAGGAGAGCGTGGACGTGATCCAGCCCGACCTCTCCAAGAGCGGCGGCATCACCGAGTGCCTGCGCATCGCGGCCATGGCCTCCGCCCACAAGCTGCAGATCCACCCGCACACCTCGATGACCGGCATCAACATGGCGGCGACCATCCATTTTCTCGCTGCGATCGACAACGGCGGCTACTTCGAAGGCGACGTATCGAAGGAGAACCTCTTCCGCGACCAGCTCACCAGCAAGCCGTACGAGCTCGCCTCCGACGGGACGGTGCGCCCGCTCGAGGCCCCCGGCATCGGGGTGGAGGTAGACGAGGATTTCCTCGAGTCGCACCCGGTGATCGAAGGTCCCGGTTACGTTTGATCGGGACTCACTCTCTAATCCAAAGGAGGCGTGATGTTGGTTCGCGTGCTGGCGGCGTTCGCCGTGGCGTTGATGCTGGTGCCGCAATCCTTCGCCCAGTCGTATCCGGTGAAGCCGATCAAGATCGTGGTCCCTTACCCGCCGGGCGGGTTCAACGACACGCTGGGCCGCACGCTGGCGGCGAAGTTCACCGAGGCGTGGGGCCAGCCGGCGGTGGTGGAGAACAAGCCCGGCGCCAATACCGTCATCGGCGTGGACCATGTGGCGAAGTCGGCGCCCGACGGTTACACGCTGCTCATCGTGGCGTTTCCGTTCGCGGTGACTCCGAGTCTCATCAAGAGCATGCCGTACGACACCGTGAAGGATTTCGAGCCGGTCATCCTTGCCGCGACTTCGCCCAACCTGCTGGTCGTGAATCCGCAGTTGCCGGTGAAGAACGTCGCGGAGTTGATCGCGCTGGCGAAGTCGAGGCCTGGGTCGCTCAACTACGCGTCTACGGGGAATGGCTCGTCGAACCACATCTCGATGGAGCTCTTCAAGAATCTCGCGGGCGTGGACATCACCCACATTCCCTACAAGGGAAGCGCCCCCGCCGTCACCGATCTTCTCGGCGGGCAAGTGATGCTCATGTTCGACAACGTGCCGAACGTGCTGCCGCAGGTGAAGGCCGGGCGGTTGCGCGCGCTCGCGACCAGCGGCGACAAGCGCACGTCCCTCGCGCCCGAGATTCCCACGGTGGCCGAGGCGGGCGTGCCGGGCTTCGAGGTCACGGTCTGGTTTGGTCTCGTCGCTCCCGCCGGCACGCCGCGCGCGGTGGTGCAGAAGCTCAATGCGGAAGTCACGAAAATCCTCGCGATGCCCGATGTGCGCGAGCGCTTCATGGCCCAAGGCGTGGAGCCGCAGGGCAGCACGCCCGAGCAGTTCGGCGAGCACATCCGCTCGCAGATGGTGAGGTGGGCGAAAGTAGTTCAGGATGCGGGGGTGAAAGCGGAGTAGTGAAGGTGCTCTCGTAGCGGGGCGCACCACTAACCTGCGCCGCCACCGCTCCTGACGAAGACCCGGGTTTTCAGCGGTTGCGCAGGTGCCAGGCCTTGGGGCGGGTGAAAGTCTCGATTCCGTAGCGCGAGAGGGTGAGGCCGACGCCGGAGTCGCCGACGCCGGACCACGGCAGGCGCGGGCTCACGCGGTCGCAGCAGTTCCAGTAGACCGAGCCGCTGCGGACCTGCGCGAGGAGCCGCTCGGCGCGCTGCCGGTCGTTGGTGTAGACGCCCGCGGTGAGGCCGTAATGCGTGTCGTTCATCAGCTCGAGGGCGTGGGCGTCGTCGCGAACCGCCATGATGCCGATCACCGGGCCGAAGCTCTCCTCGCGCATCACCGCCATGGAGTGATCGACGTCCACCAGCACCGTCGGCTCGAACCAGTTGCCTTTCGCCTTCACGCGCTTGCCGCCGGCGAGGATGCGCGCGCCCTTCTTCTTCGCGTCCTTCACCTGGTCTTCCAGCACCTTCAACTGCGGCGCGCGGGTGAGCGGCCCTATGTAAGTCGCGTCCTCGCGCGGATCGCCGCGGCGGAACTTGCGGACCTCCGCCGTGAACGCCTCGACGAAGGTGCTGAACACGCCCTGCTGCACGTAGATGCGCTCCACGGAGCAGCAGCTCTGGCCGGTGTTGTAGAAGGCGCCGTCGGCGATCCCCGCGGCGGCCTTGCCGATCTCGACGTCGTCGCAGACGTAGATCGGGTCCTTGCCGCCCAGCTCCAGCTGCAGCTTGATCATCCGCCCCGCGACCGCCGCGGCGATGCGCTTGCCGGTGGCGACCGAGCCGGTGAAGAAGACGCCGTCCACGGGCTGCGCGAGCAGCGCCGCGCCCACCTTGCCGCCGCCGATCACCGGGACGAAGGCGTCCTGCGGGATGCCGGCGGCATAGAGGAGGCGCGCGATTTCCGTGCCGGTGAGGGACGCGAACTCGCTCGGCTTGTAGAGCACGGTGTTGCCCGCCAGCAGGGCCGGCACGAACACGTTGCTGCCGACGAACCAGGGGTAGTTCCATGCCGAGACGTTGGCGATGACGCCCAGGGGCTCGTGGGTTACCAGCTCCTCCATCGGGGCGCCGCGCTCGCCCGAGACCTTGCGCGCGCGCAGCACGTGGGCCGACTCCTCGAGGAAGAAATCAAGTCGCGGCAGCACGCCCTTCAGCTCGTTCCTCGCCTGGGAGATGGGCTTGCCGACCTCCAGGGTGAGGACGGCGGCGAGCCGCTCGGTTTCGGCCACCACCAGCTCGCGAAACCTCGCCACCATCTCGAGG
>JBKJTM010000378.1:0-7765 GCA_046590805.1 Usitatibacter sp. | reverse complement strand
GATCTTTGGCTGATCTGAAAAACCTAAATAGGAGGGAATACGAGTGGAACTGAACACGAAAGAAATCGTAGCGGTTGAGCAAATCGTGGAGCGCAGCGAAGAGCGTCAGGTATCGGTGCTGACATCTCTGCAACTCGCTCTTGTCGGTGGTGGTTGCGGTGAAGTGCTTTTTGGCTAACTGAAAGGGAAAAAAATGGAACTCAGCGCAAAGGAAATCGTAGCAATTGAGCAGGCCGTGGTGCACACCGAAGAGCGTCAGGTGGCGGAGCTGACATCTCTGCAACTCGCCCTAATCGGTGGTGGTTGCGGCGAAGTTCTGTTTGGCTAAGCAAAGCGCGTTTCTTTACGTTATCGCCTTTCGCAAATGCAATTGCTTGTGTGCATTTAGCGCCGTATCGGGCCGATGGCTGACAACGACTAACGAAAGCAAGTTTGCGGAGAGTGCGCTACTAATACGCCGTTCAAGCCCCAGATCCACCTGATCGAAAGCCTCATCGAGAAATAGCACTTTGGGATTGCGATAGAGCGCGCGCGCTAGGAGCACCCGTTGCTTCTGCCCGCCCGATAGCGCCATCCCCAGGCTGCCGACGATGGTGTTGTACTGCATCGGCATCGCCATGATCTCTTCGTCGATCATGGCTGTACGGGCGCACTCGCGCACCTTGGCGGGGTCGTGCTCGGTGTCGAAGAAGCTGATGTTGTCTTCGATGGTGCCGACGAAGAGCTGGTCATCCTGCATCACGGCGCCAACCCGTGATCGATACTGGGCCGTGTCCCAGTCCGCAAGGTTGCGTGCGTTCACGAGAACCTCGCCTTCCGTGGGCGGCAACAAACCCAGCAGCACCTTCACGAGCGTGGTCTTGCCACAGCCCGATGGCCCCACGATCGCGAGCGATTGGCCCGGCTCCACCTTTAGATTCACGTTCCTGAAGACGAACCCCTCGGGCCCGTAGGCGAATCCCAGGTCCTTCGCCTCGATGGTGAGCGGCCCGCTCGCCACCTCCCCGGGCATCTGCGGCTTCGAACCCTCCTCGGCCTCGGCAAGGGCGATGTCCGCGATCCGCTCGGCATGCAGGTCCAGCATGCGGAAGTCGTTCCACTTGTCTATCAGGTTGATGACGCGCGTGAGGAAGAGGAGCTTGAACCCCAGGAAGGCGTAGAGCATTCCGACCGTGAACTTTCCCTCCATCACCAGCAGTGCCGCGAGCCAGATCACGATCACCATCTCGAGCCCGAAGATGAGCGCGTTCGACGATCGCTGCAGGATCCCCACGTTCTGCACCCGCACGCCCGCGTTGGTCTGGTCCACCACCAGGTTCTGGTAGGCCGACCGCCGCTCCGCCTCCCGCAGGTTCAACTTCAGCGCCATCATCCCGCGCAGCGTCTCGATGAAGTGAGTCCCGGAGCGCGCCTCGTGGGCAAGCTGCTCGTCGGTCGCATAACGCTGCGGGTAGTAGAACGCCCAGCGGAGCGACCCGTAGAGGATCGCCGCCCCCAGCACCACCGAGGTGAGCATCAGGCTGTAGTACGCCATCACCACCAGCGTCAACACGACCATGATCCCGTCCACCGCGGTCTCGACGAACGTGGTGCTCAACGTGCGCTGGATCGCGTCCACGCTCCTGAACTTGGAGACGATGTCGCCGATGTTCCTCTTCTCGAACCACGCGAGCGGCAGCCGCAGCATGTGGTCGAAGAGGGTGGTCAGCAGCTTGAGGTTGATGTTGGTGCTGAGGTAGACGCCGACCCAGGCGCGAACCGCCGAGACTGCGACTTGAATGAGCACCAGCGCGCCGAAAGCGATGCCGAGCACCGTGAGGAGATCGCGATCGCGCCCCACCAGCACGCGGTCCACGGTGAGCTGCAGGAAGAAGGGCATCGCGAGGGCAAAGACCTCCAGCGCGAAGGACAGGATCAGGATCTGCGCGATCGTGCCTTTCAGCCCCGAGGCCACGCTCAGCAGCTGCCACGACCGGATGCGCTCGCGCTCGTCCTTTTGCTGGAATCCCGCGCTCGGCGTGAATTCCATCGCGACCCCGGTGAAATGCCGCGAGGCCTCGTCCAGCGTGAGGACGCGTTTTCCGCGCGCCGGGTCGTGCACCGTCATCTTGCGGCCGTCGACGCTGGTGAGGACCACGAAATGATTCATGTCCCAGTGCAGGATCGCGGGAAGCCGCAGCTTCCCCAGCGAGTCCAGCGGCACCTGCACGCCGCGCGCCGTCATCGCCATGGTCTCGGCGATCTGCGCGATGTGCTTCAGCGTGATCCCCTTCAGCGAGGGGGAGAGCCGCACGCGCATCGCCGAAAGGTCGGTGCGGTGCCCGTGGAAGGACGCCACCATCGCGAGGCAGGCGATGCCGCACTCGGGCGCCTCGCTCTGCAGGATCAACGGGACGCGCGGCTCGAAAAGCTGGGAGACGAGGCCCACTACAGCCGGCCCTTCAGCTGCAGCACGGGCTCGAACAGCCACTCGAGGAGCGTGCGCCGTTCGAGCAGCAGGTCGGCGTTGACGAGCATGCCGGGCCGCAGCGCGTAGTCCTGGCCCATGGCATGGACGCCCTGGCGTTTTAGCTTCACATCGACGCGATACACCGGCTCCTTGGCGGAGAGCGGACCGATCGGCTCGCCCGCGGTCCACACGTTGCGGCCGATATCGCTGATCACTCCTTCGTACTGGCCGAAGCGCTCGTGGGGGAAGGCGTCGTAGCGCAGCACCACCTCCTTGCCCTTGGCCAGGAATCCGATGGCACGCGTGGGCACGAGAAGGCTCACGTGCATGCCGCTGCCCTTGGGCAGCACCATGGCGAGCGGCGCGTCGGCGGCGACCGATTGCCCCTTGTTCACCGCGATGTTGGTGACGACCCCGGCCATCGGCGCGCGGATCACAGCCTCGCGGCGCGACTCGACTTCCGACATTCCCTGCCGCAGCTCGCTCAGCTGCCGCGACACCTGATCCTGCTGCTGGCGGGTGCGCATCTGGGCGGCGGGCTCTTCCATCCTGGCCGCCCCGAGGTCGCGCTCCACCTGGGATCGTTGCCGGTTCAGCGCCTGCAGCTTGATCTCCTGGTCGGTCACTTCATCCTGTTTTTGCTTGCTCGCGACATCGGAGACGAACTTCTCCCCCGCCAGCGCCTTGAAGCGCTCGGCCTGCTCGCGCGTGGACTTGACGCGCGTCTCCTGCAGCTTCATCTCGCGGTCGATCTGGGTGAGTTCGTTCTCCAGGTCGCGCGCGCGCCGGCGCAACTGCCCCACCTGCTGCGTGCCGAGCTCCTGCCACTGCGCCTTCTCCTTCTCCAGGATCTCGCGGCGCCGCTCCATCTCCTGCGACACCTCGCGGCTCATGGAGCCGCCGGCCACGGCGACGCGCTCGAGGGAGACGCGGGCGATCTCATCGCCGGCCTTCACCTCGTCGCCTTCCCTGATAAGGAGCTCGGCGATGCGTCCGGCGTCGGGAGTGGTCACGCGCGCGGCCCCGGTATCGAGGGCTACGAAGCCTTCGACCCGCTCACGGCGTGTGTACTGTCCCCAAATGGCGACGGATATGAGGAGTACGGCAATGCCGGCCGCCAGGAAGGTGAAGACCCAGAAGGGCACGGGGCGGGCGATAGTGGCTTCGCCGAGAAACTTCTCGCGCTGGGCGTCGATCGCCTCTTGTCTGAATAGTTGTCGAGGCATGGGGCACGCGAATTCTAGCGTAAGGCTTTCCCCACAGCCCATCCTTCCATGAGCCGTTATCCCTTCAATCGCCGCTGAGCCGACGGTCCTTCCCGGCACCCTAACCCCTCCTAGGGAATCGAGCACCTTGTCCCCGGGAACCCCCCGATGGCCGGGCCGTCGCCTGCGCGGCATCCTGCTTCCCATAGCGAACACACACGAGGGGAAGCAAATGAAAGCCACGACGAAGCTCGCCACTCTGGCTGCGGCCCTTTTCAGCCTCTCGGCCCAAGCCGCGCCGCACGATGACCAGGTAGCGGACGGGCAGGCGGCGATCATCAATGCCCTCGTCGCCGGCGCCGCAATCCACGCCCCGGCGGAACTCCGGCAGGCGCGCGAAACTCTCGATCTTTCCCGCCGCGCCATCGTCCAGAACGACCTCGTTCGCGCGGCGCAGTTGGCCGACAGGGCCGCGGCCGCCGCGCTCCTCGCAGAACAGAAGGCGCTGCAGCAGCGCGGCCTTACGCGCACCGCAACCCGTTGATTGAAAAAGGCCCGGCCTGATCGAGTGCCGGGTAGTTGCGATGATCGCCGGTAGGTGATAGCTTTATCACCTACGCTTCACTCAGGGCGATCATGGAACCCCAGCTCACCGCGCGCCAGGCGCAAATCCTCGAGGTCATCCGCAACCACGTGGCGGAAACCGGCATGCCCCCGTCCCGGCCGGAGCTGGCAAAGATCCTCGGCATCGCGTCCACCAACGGCGTCTTCAAGCACCTCGATGCGCTCGCGAAAAAGGGCGCCATCCAGCTGGTCCCCAACGCGGCGCGCGGCATCCGTGTGCTGGAAACGGGACTCCCGCTGGTGGGGCGCGTAGCCGCCGGCAGTCCGATCCTCGCGATCGAGAACATGCTCGGCCGCTACCCGGTCGATCCCAGCCTCTTCAATCCGCGCGCCGACTACCTGCTGCAGGTGAGCGGCTTGAGCATGCGCGACGACGGCATCCTCGACGGCGACTGGATCGTCGTCCACCGCACCACCGAGGCGAAGAACGGCCAGATCGTGATCGCGCGCATCGGCAACGACGTGACGGTGAAGCGTTTCAGGATGCGCGGCCAGAAGGCGGAGTTGATCCCCTCCAACCCGGATTACCAGACGATGCACTTCGACCTCACGCGCGAGACGCTCGCGATCGAGGGCGTGGCCGTGGGCGTGATCCGGAATTTGGGGAGAGGGTCCGGGAGAGGCTGATGAAAGCCTCGATCGAGCAACTCATCCAGATCCCCGGCGTCTGGCGCGGCGGCGAGCTCGAGCATGCGCCGCAGCCCGCGGTCCCCACCGGCTATGCGGCGCTCGATGCGGAGCTTCCCGGCGGCGGCTGGCCCAGCGGCACGCTGAGCGAGGTGCTGCATGAAGGCGTCGGCATCGGCGAAGTCACTTTCCTTGCCGGCGCGCTGGCGAAGGCGAGCGAGGGCAATCGCCTCATCGCGTGGATCAATCCTCCGCATCTTCCCTATGCGCCCGCGCTCGCCCAGGCCGGCATCGCGATCGAGCGCTGTCTCGTCGTGCGCCCCGCCAATCGCGAGGACGCATTGTGGGCCGCGGAGCAGGCGCTCAAGTCGGGTGCGTGCGGCGCGGTGATGCTTTGGCTGGAAGAGGGCGCCGCCCGCCGCCACGACGAGTACGCGTGCCTTCGCCGCTTGCAGGTGTCCGCTGAGAGCGGGCGTTCGATGGCGGTCTTCTTCCGTTCCACCGCCGCGGAAAAGCTCTCGACGCCCGCCCACCTGCGCGTGGTGCTCACGCGGGAGGAGGGCGTGTTGAAGGTCCGCATCCCGAAGCGGCGCGGTCCTTCCCTGATGCGGCCGGTCGCCATTGGAGCGAGGCCGCAGCGGCGCAAGGTGTTCGCCGCGCGGGAAAAACTGCAGGCCGTTCGTTCCGCACCCGCCGCCGTTCCCGCACCCGCCTTCCAGCCCGCCGGCCGCTAGCCCCCCCATGCTCTGGGTCGCGCTCGAGCTGCCCTCGTTGCCCCTGCAGATCGCGGAGCGCGCTGGGGCCACGCAACAACCGCTCGTCATTTTCGAGGGCACCCCGCAGCGTCCGCTGGTCGCCTGCGCCAATGCAGCCGCGCGCGATGCTGGCATCCGCTTGGGCCAGGCGGTTGCCGCGGCCAAGGCGCTCGCGGGCGACCTGAAGGTGATCGAACGCGATCCGGTCGCCGAACGCGAGGCGCTGGAGCGGCTCGCAGCGTGGGCAGGACAGTTCTCGCCGATGTCCTGCATCGATGGCCAGGGCATCGCGCTCGAGGTCGAATCGAGCCTCAAGCTCTTCGATGGGCACGCCAGGATGACCGCGGCCATCCGGCGCGGCGTGCACGACCTCGGCTTCAACGCGACTCTTGGTGTCGCGCCCACCGCACTCGCGGCGCGGGTGTTCGCCCGCGCGGAGGCGCAGGGCCGCGCGATGCGCAGCTGCATCGACCCGCATGACCTCACGGAGCGCCTGGCCGAGCTGCCGGTATTCCTGCTCGAGTGGCCCGCGAAGACGCTCGCCCACCTCGCCGATCTCGGCCTCCTCAGGCTGCGCGATTTATTCGCGCTGCCGGCGGAAGGCATCGCGCACCGCTTCGGCCCCGAGATCGTGCTTGCGCTCGATCACCTGCGCGGGCGCCTGCCCGATCCGCGCGAGCCCTATGTGCCGCCGTCGCGCTTCCGCTCGCGCCTCGAGCTGCCCGCCGATGCCGAGAGCGTGGAGGCGCTGCTCTTCCCGCTGCGCCGCATGCTGGTGGAGCTGGAGGGCTACATGCGCGGGCGTGGCGCGGGCGTGCAGCAGCTCACGCTCGTGCTCGAGCACGGCCGCAAGGCGCGCACGCGGGTCGAGCTCGAATTCGCCTCTCCCGAGCGCGAGTCCGATTTCATCCTCGGCATCGCGCGCGAGAAGCTCGGGCGGCTCACGCTGCCGGCCGCCACCGTCGCGCTTTCGCTGCGCGCCGATGCGCTGCTCGCCTATGCGCCGCGATCTTCCACCTGGCTACCCGGCGCGCAGGAGCAGGCGCTCGATTCGGCTCGGCTCCTCGAGCGCCTCGCGGCGCGCATGGGCAAGGAGCGCGTGTTCGGCATCGCGATCGCGAACGATCACCGGCCGGAGAAGGATTGGGCCCCGGCCTACGCCGGGGCGACGACTCGCCATCCCGGGGCGACGACTCGCCATCCCGGGGCGACGACTCGCCATCCCGGCGAAGGCCGGGATCCAATCTCCCCGCGCCGTCCTCACGCAATCTCCTCGCCCCGCCCCGCCTGGCTCCTCAACCGCCCCCATCGCCTTGTCACCCACGACGGCCTGCCGAGCTACCAGGGGGAGCTCTCGCTCGCCGCGGGCCCCGAGCGCATCGAGGCCGGCTGGTGGGATGGCGAGGAGGTGCGGCGCGACTACTACGTGGCGAGCAACCCGCGCGGCGAGACCTTCTGGATCTTCCGCGAGCATCGCGATCCGGGCTCGTGGTTCCTGCACGGAGTGTTTGCGTGATTCCGGGGTACGCGGAGCTCCACTGCCTCACGAATTACAGCTTCCTGCGCGGCGCATCGAATCCCGAGGAGTTGGTGGAGCGCGCCGCGGAGCTGGGATACAGCGCGCTCGCCATCACCGATGAATGTTCCGTGGCCGGCGTGGTGCGCGCGCATGTCGCGGCCAGGGAGCTGAAGCTCAAGCTCATCATCGGCTCGGAGCTCACCCTCGCGGATGGGTTGCGGCTGGTGCTGCTGGCGCAGGACCTCCGCGGCTATGAGCAGCTCTGCGAGCTCATCACCACCGCGCGCCGCGCGGCGCCGAAGGGCGAGTACCGCCTCACGCCCGAAGACCTCCCGGAAGCGCCCCATGGCTTGCTGGCCCTATGGATTCCGGGCAACGCCGAAAAAATGGTGTCGGAGTCGATTTTCGTGTCCTCGCGCTTTCCCGGCAACGCCTGGCTCGCGATCGAGCTGCATCGCGGCGCCGACGACGACGGTCGCATCGAGGAGCTCGAGGCCATCGCGCGCCAAGCGCAGCTGCCCTGCGTAGCCACCGGCGATGTGCACATGCACCTGCGCTCGAGGAAGAGCCTGCAGGACGTGATGAC
>JBKJTM010000259.1:0-3377 GCA_046590805.1 Usitatibacter sp. | reverse complement strand
GGCAGCGCCGGCGGCCTCCTCATGGGCGCGGTCACCAACATGCGTCCCGACCTCTTCAAGGCGGTGGTGACCCAGGTGCCGTTCGTGGACGTGATCAGCACCATGCTCGACGCTTCGCTCCCCCTCACCGTCCCCGAGTACCTCGAGTGGGGCAACCCGAACGAGGAGAAGTACTACCGCTACATGCGCTCCTACTCGCCCTACGATAATTTGAAGAAGGGCGCCTACCCCGCGATCCTGGTCGAGACGTCGTTGAACGACAGCCAGGTGATGTACTGGGAACCGGCAAAGTACGTGGCGCGTCTGCGCACGCTCAAGACCGATTCCAACCTGCTGCTCCTCAAGACGATCATGGAAGCGGGCCATGGCGGCGCATCCGGGCGCTACGACGCGCTGAAGGAGGCTGCGTTCACCTACACCTTCATCCTCGACCAGGTCGGGCTTGCCCGCTAGCAGCAACCTGCAACTGTTCGCCGCGTGCGTCCTCATCTGGGGAACCACGTGGATCGCGATCACATTCCAGCTGGGAAGCGTGGCGCCGGAGGCGAGCGTCTTCTACCGCTTCCTGCTCGCCTCGCTGATGATCTTCGCCTATTGCCTGGCGCGCGGCCTCAAGCTGCGATATTCGCCGCGCGAGCACGCCTGGGTCGCACTCTTCGGCATCCTGATGTTCAGCGCGAGCTACATCCTGATCTATTACGCCGAGGAGCACGTGGTCTCGGGGCTCGTCGCCGTCGGCTACTCCGCGAGCCCGCTTCTCGGCATGCTGGGCATGCGTATCTTCTTCGGCACGCCGATGACGTGGAGGCTCGCGGCCGGCTCCGCCCTCGGCATCATCGGCATCACGCTCGTCTTCCTTCCGGAGCTCGCCAAGCTGCAGAGCGGTGGAGACACCGCCAAAGGTGCGATCTACACCGCGATCGCGGTGGTGCTCTCCGCGCTCGGGAGCGTCGTGGCGCAGCGAAACCAGCAGGTGAAGCTGCCCCTGTGGCAGACGATGGCGTGGGGGATGCTTTACGGGGCGCTCTTCGCCATGGCGGTCGCCGTGGCGAGCGGCAAGTCTCTCGGCTTCGAGGCTACATGGCCCTATGTGCTGTCGCTGCTCTATCTCACGATCCTCGGGTCGATCGTCGCTTTTGCCGGATTTCTCACGCTCCTCGAGCGCATCGGCGCCGCGCGTGCCGGCTACATCGGCGTGATGACCCCGATCGTGGCGCTGGTGATCTCGGCCGCGTTTGAAGGGTTCCGCTGGCAGCTCCTCACCCTCGCCGGCATCGCCGTCTCGGTCGCCGGCAACGTGCTCATCCTGCGGGGGAAGTGAGACACTCCCGCCGCATAAGCGTCGCGGTGGCCCTGTCGCTCGCCGCGCACGTCTCGATCCTCGCATTCGCGCCGCGCATGCGCTCGGGCGATTCGCAGCTCGCGACCGCGTCGCAGCCGTTCACGGTGCAGATCACCGAGGCGCCGGCCCCTGCCCCGCAGACTCCGCCCCCGACGCCCGAGCCGGCAACGCGGCCCGCGCCCGCACGATCGCCCCCGCCCGCGCCCCCGCTCCTCAGGCGCCGAGAACCGCGGATCGAACCGGTGCCCGTTCCCGTCGCGCCCACCCCGCAGGCCCCAGCGGCGCAGCCCCCCACCTCGGCGCCACCCCTGGATATGCTGGCGATGATCGAGGAGCGCCGCGAGAAGCGGCGCGCGGCGGAGGACTCGCGCCGGCGCCCGCCGGCGGTGGAGGCGAAGCCCGAGGACGCCGCCACCCGCAACCTCAGGACGCTCACCGGCAGGGAGGGTGTGAGCGGCGTATTCCAGATCCTCAGGAAGAGCACGCGAACCGGGGAATTCGCCTTCAATGGCTGGCGTCCCGACGCGCGCGGCCAGTGGCGCGAGGTCTACGAGGTGGACGCGGGGCTTGGCGGCAATGTCGAGCTCGCGATGGTGCGGCGGATGATCGAGCTCATCCGCACCCACTACACCGGCGACTTCAACTGGGAGTCCTACCGCCTGCAGCGCGTGGTGAGGCTCTCGGCGCGGCCCGAGGACAACGAGGGCCTGGAGGAATTCCTGATGCGCGAGTTCTTCGGCAACCCGGTGATCAGCCCGCGCTAGGGACGGTCTTTTCCCGGAACGCGGCCAGCCCCTCGGCCGCCTGGCGGCGCACCTTCCACTTCAGCGGCGCGAACCAGCCGAGCGCCGCGCCCACCGGCCCGAGCGCCTGCGAGGCCCAGCGCCAGAAGGAGAAGCTGTCGTGGTGGCGCACGATCAGCCCGTCGCGGAACGCGAAGAGGGCGGTCACGCGGTTCACCACCGGGCGCCCCGTCCGGCTGAAGGTGTAGCGGGCCGTCCATCGTGCGCGAGCGCCATCGGCATCGGCTGCCGCCTCGTCGAGCGTCACCTGGAGGTCGGAAGCCCGGGCAAGCAGCATCCGCCACATGTCGCCGGCTTCCGGCCCGCGAAGCTTGGGGAAGACGGGGTCGGAGAAGAACACCTCAAGGTGGTAGCACCGCGCCATCGCCTCGGCATCGCGGCGCGCGAAGGCCGCGTAGAACTCGCGGATCAGGGCTTCGTTGGCGTGCATGGCGCTTTCCGGGTTCGGGAAATTGACTCGCGTCAAGGTGGGGCATTTTGGCGTGTTCCTATACTCTCCGCAAAACCACCCCTCGAAAGCCCCCCATGCCCTCCGACATCGAGATCGCCCAGAAGGCGAAAATGAATCCCATTGCCGACGTGGCGAAGAAGCTCGGCATCCCCGACGAGGCGATGGAGGCCTATGGGCGCTACAAGGCGAAGATCTCGCTTTCCTACTGCGAGTCGCTGCGCAAGAAGCCGGACGGCAAGCTGATCCTCGTGACCGCGATCAGCCCCACGCCCGCGGGGGAAGGCAAGACCACCACCACGGTGGGCCTGGGCGACGCGCTGAACCACATCGGCAAGAAGGCGGTGATCTGCCTGCGCGAGCCCTCCTTGGGCCCGGTGTTCGGCATGAAGGGCGGCGCGGCCGGTGGCGGCTACGCCCAGGTGGTGCCGATGGAAGACATCAATCTTCACTTCACCGGCGACTTCAACGCGATCCAGCTCGCCAACAACCTGCTGGCGGCGATGATCGACAACCACATCAACCACGGCAACGACCTGGGTTTCGACGTGCGGCGCATCGCCTGGAAGCGCGTGCTCGACATGAACGACCGGGCGCTGCGCCAGATCACCGTGGCGCTCGGCGGCCCGGCCAACGGTTTCCCGCGGGAGGACGGCTTCGACATCGTGGTGGCCTCGGAGGTGATGGCGATCTTCTGCCTGTCGACGTCCCTCATGGACCTGAAGGAGCGCCTGGGCAAGATCGTCTGCGGCTACTCCCGCGACCAGAAGCCGATCCTCGCGAA
>JBKJTM010000430.1:0-4251 GCA_046590805.1 Usitatibacter sp. | reverse complement strand
GCGGGGAATTTAGGAGGGAAAGAGAAGGGAATTCTATCACTTCGCCCCGAGCCTACCGCCCTATAATCGATGCGATGGGAACGAGCGCACGGATGTGAGCAAGCCGCGATTGCTGCTGGTCGACGACGACCCGCTGATCGGCGAGAGCCTCGCCTACGCGCTCTCGGGCGACTACGAGGTGGAGCGCGCGGCCGACCGCGGCTCCGCGGTGGCGTTGCTGCGCGGTGGTTTGCGGCCCGACCTGGCGCTGATCGACCTGGGGCTTCCACCGGTGCCGCATCTTCCCAACGAGGGCTTCAAGCTGATCGGCGACCTGCTGGCGCACGCGCCGCAAGTGCGCATCCTGGTGCTCACCGGGCAGAACGAAGAGTCCAACGCGCGCCGCGCGCGCGCGCTGGGCGCGGTGGACCTGGTGCCCAAGCCCTGCGAGCCGGAGACACTCCGCCGCCAGCTCGGCCGGGCGCTGCAGGCCTCGACGCTCGATCGACGCGAAGACGAGGCGGAGGATGTGCGCGCCCTCATCGGCGACAGCCCGCCGCTGCGCCGCCTGAGGAGCCAGATCGACCTGTACGCGGCCTCCGGCTTCCCCGCCTTGATCGAGGGCGAGTCGGGCAGCGGCAAGGAGCGCGTCGCCTTCTCGCTGCACCACCTGAGCCCGCGCGCGCGGCATCCGTTCCTCGCCCTCAACTGCGCCGCGATTTCGCCCACGCTGGTCGAGCCCACGCTCTTCGGCTACGCGAAGGGCGCATTCACCGGCGCGCAGACGGCCAAGTCGGGCTACTTCGAGGACGCCGGCGAGGGCACGCTCTTCCTCGACGAGATCGGCGAGCTGCCGGTGGAGCTGCAGGCAAAACTCCTGCGCGTGCTGGAAAACGGCGAGTACCAGCGGGTGGGCGAGACGCAGACGCGGGTGAGCCAGGCGCGCATCGTCGCCGCCACCAACCGCGACCTGCGCGAGGAGGTGCAGAGGGGCCGCTTTCGCTCCGACCTCTACCACCGCCTGTCGGTGTTCGATCTCAAGGTGCCGCCGCTGCGCGAGCTGGCGGACGACAAGCTGAAGCTCCTCGACTATTACCGCGGGCTCTACGCCGCGAAGACCGGCGCAATGCCGTTCTCCTTCGACGAGCGAGCGCGCGCCCGCTGGGCGGCGTACGCGTTCCCGGGCAACGTGCGCGAGCTGAAGAACATCGTGATCCGCCTCACCACCAAGTACGCCGGCTACACGGTATCCGAGACCGAGCTGGAGGCGGAGTTCGCGCCGGCCGCGGATGCCGGCCGCGACGACCCGGTGCGCACCGCCAGGGCGGAGCTGCTGGCGGGGAAGACCTTCAGCCTCGACGGCATGCTGCGCACGGTGGAGCAGGCCTACCTCGACGCCGCCCTCGAGATCGCCGAGGGCAACATGACGCAGGCGGCCAAGCTGCTGGGCGTCTCGCGCAGCACCCTCTACGGACGGCTGGAGGCGGCAGGGCGGGCCGGTGCTAAAATCGCACCCTCAGATAGCCCCACGAACCCATGACGATGTACCTGCAGCACTTCGGGTTGCGCGAGGCGCCGTTCCGCATCACGCCGCACACGGAGTTCTTCTTCTCGGGTGCGAACCGCGGTGCGACCCTCGAGGCGCTCCTCTACGCGATCACCGCCGGCGAGGGCATGGTCAAGGTGACCGGCGAGGTCGGCAGCGGCAAGACGATGCTCTGCCGCGTGCTGATGGAGCGTCTGCCGGAGACGATCGAGACCATCTACCTCGCGGTGCCCAGCCTTTCGCGCGACGAGATGCTCGCCGCGATCGCGGTCGACCTCGGCATCGACACCGTCGGCGCCAACACCACCAGGCTGGTGCGCGCGCTGCAGGAGCGCCTGATCGAGATCCATTCCGAGGGCCGCTCGGTGGTGGCGCTGATCGACGAGGCGCACGCGATGCCGCTCGCGACGCTCGAGGAGATCCGGCTGCTCTCCAACCTCGAGACGGAGAAGGACAAGCTGCTGCAGATCGTGCTCTTCGGCCAGCCGGAGCTGGACGCCCACCTGGCGCTGCCGAACATGCGCCAGCTGAAGGAGCGCATCACCCACAGCTTCATGCTGCGGCCGCTGCCGCCGCGCGACGTGAGCGACTACGTGAACTTCCGCCTGCGCGCCGCCGGCTACCACGGCCCCGCGCTCTTCGGGCCCGAGGCGCTGAAGATCATCGCCGACGCCTCCGACGGCCTCACGCGGCGGATCAACATCTACGCCGACAAGACGTTGCTCGCCGCCTTCGCCGCGGGCACCCATACCGTCACCGCCGACCACGCCCGCGCGGCGATCACCGATACCCAGATCATCATGACGCGGCGCGAATCACCGCGGCGCCTCGCGATGGCGGCGAGCATCGGTGTCGCGGTCGGCGTGGCTCTGGGGTTCGTGCTCGCCCAAATGGTGAGCGGGCCCGCGCCGGCCCCGGCCGTGGCCGTGGCCGCGAACGTGCGGCCGCCGTCGCCGGAGCCCGCGAAGCCGCAAGCGCCAGCGCCGGTGGCCTCTCCCGCCGCCGCCGCCCCCGCCCCGGCTGCGCTCCCGGTGGCGGCCACCACGACTGTCGCACCGGACAAGGCCCAAGCCGCGGCTCGCGACCCGGTCGCGAGCCGCATCGCCGCCGGGCGCGAGCTGCTCGCGAGCGCATCGGGTTCGCGCTACGCGGTCCAGCTCATGGTGACCGATGCCCGCGAGCGCGCCTTCCTCGAGAGCTATCTTGCGGAGGCCGGACGCAGCGTCGAGGCCGACCGGCTCTACCTGGTGCCGCAGGGCTCGCCCGAGGTCCCGCGACTGGGCCTGCTGCTCGGCGGCTACCGCGAGCGGGACGAGGCGCTGGCCGCCCTGGAAAAGCTGCCCGCGGGGCTGCGCCAGTTCCGGCCGTACGTGCGCACTCTGGACGCGCTTCGCGAAGACTCACGGCGCGCCGAGCGCCCCTAAGAAATCCGACCCTCCGCCGAGTGGATTTCCCCCAGCGGTTGCAGGGGATTTCCGTTGTGTTTTACCCCCGAAAACGCTATAAAGATGGCGACGAGGGGATTTCTCCATAAAACAAACACTTACGAATTTTTCTGCATGCGGTCAATAGCTTCCGCGTCGGCCGTCGCGCTGGCCTTTGCGATCGTCGGATGCGGCGCGCGTCCGGTAGCGAAATCCGAGGGCCACATCCAGTCCGAGGCGCGCCCTGCCGCGTCGATCCCGCAGCCGGTGCGCTCGGTGCCGATGCCGCCCGCGCCGGAGGCTCGTGACGCCGAGATCCGGTACTCCGTCGTGGTCGCGAATCAACCAGTGCGCGACGTGCTGCTGGCGATGGCGCGCGAGACTCGCATCAACTTCGACATCCATCCGGGCGTCGAGGGCACGGTGAACCTGAACGCCATCGACCAGACGCTGAAGCAGATTCTTACGCGCATCGCGCGCCAGGTGGATGTGCGTTGGGAGACCGACGGGCAGACGCTCACGGTGATGCCCGACACGCCGTACCTGAAGAGCTATCGGGTCGACTACGTGAACATGACCCGCGACGTCACCGGAAGTGTTTCGGTCCAGAGCCAGGTCGTGTCTGCCGTGGCGACCGGCGGCGGCGCTTCGGGCGGGCAGAACAGCTCCCTCCTCAAGGTCGACAACATTGGCCGCAACCGCTTCTGGGAGACGCTCGAGAAGAACATCAAGGACATGCTGCGGGAGACGGACAAGCAGCTTCCCGAGGGCAGCTCGGAAACCTACGTGCAATCGCGCGGCCAGGGACAGACGGCGACCACGCAATCGCGCACGGCACCGGCGCGGCGCGGGGTGGGCACGGCCGCGCAGACCACCGCGACCACCACCACGCCGGGTACGGAGCAGGCGGCCCAGGCGCAGGAGTTCGTCGAGCAGCGCCTCACGTTCCGCGAAGCCGCCTCGGTCATCGTCAACGCGGAATCGGGGATCATCTCGGTGCGCGGCACCTCGCGGCAGCATGAGCGCGTAGCCGAATTCATCGCCCAGGTCATGGGCTCCGCGCGCCGCCAGGTCCTGATCGAGGCAACCGTGGTGGAGGTCCTCCTCAACGACAAGTACCAGGCGGGAGTGGATTGGTCGGCGCTGGGGATCAACGGGCTGGGATACAGCTTTCGCCAGAACCTGATCCAGGGCGATTTCCTCAACACCGCGAACCCGTTCTTCTCGGTGCAGTATTCGAACCCCAACGCGGCCGCGGGCGGGTCGCTGAGCAGCACCGTGAAGATGCTCGACACCTTCGGC
>JBKJTM010000295.1:0-12214 GCA_046590805.1 Usitatibacter sp. | reverse complement strand
CTACGCCGAGCTGGTGCGGCTGCACCCCGCGGTGCTTGAATCGATACCCGTGGGCCTGCGCGCGCTTCGCGCCCATCCCCTCGACTCGGAACGCTGGCGGCGCATGGGCGAGGCGCGCCGCGCGCTCGCGGCCGGGCGCTGGGACTATGTGATCGACACGCAGGGGCTGCTGAAGAGCGCGTTGGTCGCCAAGGTCGCCGCCGGCCGCAGCTTCGGCATGGACGGCGCGAGCGCGCGCGAGGGCGCGGCGGCCTGGTTCTACGATGAGTCCTTCCCGGTGCCGCGCGCATTGCATGCGGTGGAGCGCAATCGCGCGCTGGTGGCCCGCGTGCTCGGCTACGAGCCCGAGGGCCCCGCGGACTACGGGCTCGAATCGCCTCCCTACCCGCCGCTCTGGGCGCCGCGCGGGCGATACGCGGTGATGCTCCACGCCGCGAGCCGTGCGGACAAGCAATGGCCCGACGAGAAATGGGTCGATCTCGCGCGCCGCCTCGCCCAGCGCGGCCTCGCCACCGTCTTTCCCGGCGGCACCGACGTCGAGCGCATGGCCGCCGCCCGCCTGGCGCTGCTGGTGCCGGGCTCGATGGCCGCACCCCCCACGGACCTCTGGGGCGCGGCGACGTTGCTCGCCCATGCCGCGGCGGTAGTAGGCGTCGACACCGGCCTTACCCACCTCGCCGTCGCGCTCGACCGGCCCACCGTCGGGATCTACCGCGCCACCGATCCTGCACTCACCGGCCTCCACGGCGCGAGCGGCGTGAGCCTGGGCGCGCCGGGACGGGAGCCCGCGGTCGACGACGTGATGCGCGTCCTCGCCCTGTGACACGCCTCTGGTACGCATTGCTGTGGCTCGCCGCGGCGCCACTGGCGCTCGCGCGCCTCGCGTGGCGATCGCGCCGGCAGCCCGGGTACCTGGACGCCCTCGGCGAGCGCTTCGGCTCCTATCCCCCCGCGGCGGCCGCGCCGCGCATCTGGCTGCACGCGGTCTCCGTCGGCGAGACGCGGGCCGCCGCGCCGATCGTCGCAGCGCTCGCGCGCCGCCACCCCGGGCATCGCATCCTCCTCACCCACATGACGCCGACCGGCCGCGCGACCGGCGTCGAGCTCTTCGGCGACCGCGTCGAGCGCGCGTGGCTGCCCTACGACATGGGCTTCGCGGCGCGCCGATTCCTCGCGCACTACCGGCCCCAATTCGGCATCGTCCTCGAAACCGAAATCTGGCCGCGGCTGCTGGACGAATGCGCGCGCGCAGGCATTCCGGTAGCTCTCGCCAACGCTCGGCTCTCGGCGCGTTCCGCGCGCCGCTACGCTCGCTTTCCCGGGCTCACGCGCTGGGCGCTGGGCAATCTCGCCGGCATCGCCGCGCAGTCCGAGACCGACGCGCAGCGCTTTCGCGAGCTGGGAGCCGCCGCCGTGGAGGTCACAGGCAACGTGAAGTTCGACATCGCGCCCGAGGCCGGCGAGGCCGCGCGCGGCGAGGAGTTCAAGGCGCGCTGCGGCGCGGGAAGAACCCTCTGGGTGGCGGGCAGCACGCGCGAGGGCGAGGAAGCGGCGCTCCTCGAAGCGTTCGGAGCAATGGATGCGCCGGAAGGCGTCCTGCTGGTTCTCGTCCCGCGCCATCCGCATCGGTTCGAGCAGGTCGCGGAGCTCGCCGCGCGGCTGGGCTTCGAGGTGGCGCGGCGCAGCGACGCGGGTCCGGTGCCGCCCGCGGTGCGCGTGCTCGTCGGCGACTCCATGGGCGAGATGCCCGCGTACTACACCGCGGCGGACGTGGTGGTGATGGGCGGAAGCCTCCTCGCCTATGGCAGCCAGAACCTGATCGAGGCCTGCGCGCTGGGCAAGCCGGTGATCGTCGGTCCGCACACCTACAACTTCGAGGAGGCCGCCGAGGGCGCGATCCACGCGGGCGGGGCGCTGCGCGTGCGCGATGCGCGCGAGGCCCTTGTGGCGGCCGCGGAGCTGAGCCGCGATGCCGTGCGGCGGCAGCGGATGGGTGACAACGCGAGGGCCTTCGTCGCCGCCCACCGCGGCGCGGTGGAGCGCCTGATGGCGTGGCTCGGGACGAAAGTCGCTAGCGTCCCAGGGCGCGGTTGACTTCCTCGACGTCCGGCTCGGCGAGCTGGCCGGCGGCGGCCTTCAACCGCAGCGTGTTGAGGAGGAAGTTGTAGCGCGCCTGTTGCAGGTCGCGCCGCGTCTGGGTGACCTGCTGCTGCGCGTTCAGCACGTCCACGCTGGTGCGCACGCCGACATCGCGGCCGAGCACGGTGGAGTCGAGCTGCGACTGGGTCGAGACCTGCGCCTGCTCGAGCGCGCGCACCTGCGAGATGCCGCTGGTCACGTTGAGGAAGCTGGTGCGCGCCTGCTGCGCCACCACGCGCTCGACGTTCTCGAGGTCCTGGCGCGCGCGCTCGCGCAGCGCAAGCGCTTCGCGGATGCGCGACTGGACGAGCCCGCCGGTGAACAGCGGGATCGAGAGCGTGAGTCCCACGGCCGCATCGCGGCTCACGGGCGAGACCGGGGACTGAGCCGACAGCGGGTTGTCGGTGCGCGAGATGCTGCCGGACAGATCGACGGTTGGAAGGCGCCCGGCGCGCTGGCGATCGATTTCCTGCTCGGCGATCGCGGCGGTGGCGCGCGCGATCGCGACCTGGAAGCTCGAATCGACCGCGGTCTTGACCCACGCCTCGATGTCGTTGGGCTTCGGCTCGGCGAGCCTCAACGGCTCGCGCAGCGGCGTGAGCCCGTCGGGCAGCTTGCCGAGGAGCTGCTGCAGGGCACGGCGCTTCACCTCGAGGTCGTTGCGGTCGGCGATCTCCTTGGCGACCGACTGATCGAAGCGCGCCTGCGCCTCGAGCGTGTCGACGATCGTCGCGGTGCCGACCTCGAAGTTGCGTTTCGCCTGCGCGAGCTGCTGGTCGATGGCGCTCTTCTGCGACGCCGACAGGGCCACGTTGTCCTGCGCGAGCAGCACGTCGAAGTAGGCCTGGGCGACGCGCAGCCCCAGGTCCTGGTGCGCGTTGGCGAGCACCGCCTCGGCCTGCAGCACCGTCTTCCTCGCCTGGTCGATGGCGATCCAGTTCTGCATGCGGAACACCGGCTGCGCGAGCGTGACCGCGAACGTGTTGGTGCTGTAGTCGCGATCGGGCGCGCCATCGCGCTCGGAATTGATGCGGAAGATCGAGGCGCTGCCGAAGACCTGCGGCAGGTAGCCCGAGCGCGCCTGCGGCAGACGCTCGGCGGTGGCCTGGTACTGGGCGCGCGCCGCCTGGTAGACGGGGTCGCTCACCTGGGCATCGCGGTAGAGGTTGAGGAGGTCGGCGGCCTGCGCGGGCACGGCGAGCGCGAGTGCCAGCGCGAGGGCGAGTCGGGTTGCTTTCATCGATGGGCCTTGAGTCTTGGGCGGCTGGCGGGGCAGTCGAGGGGGTATGACGCTCCGGATGCGCGCCGCGGATTCGCCTAGAAGCGGAAGCGGGTGGGCTGGGGGGCGTTCACGAGGGGCTTCAGCATCGTCTCGAAGAGCTCCACATGCTGGTACGACCCCGCCACCGGCTGGCGCACCAGGACCGCCTTCATCACCGGCGCGTCGCCAAGCACCGCAAGCAGGCGCCCGCCCGGCGCCAGGCGCTCGAAGAACGCCTGCGGCATCAAGGGCAGGGAACCGGTGAGCACGATCACGTCGAAAGCGCTCTCGGCGAGCGGCGCGGCCGCGCTGTCGCCCTCGAGGAGCGTCACGTTGGCGGCCCCTATCGTGCGCAGGTTGCGCTCCGCGCCCGACTTGAGGCTCGGATGGATCTCCGCGCTGGTCACGTGGCGCGCGCGGCGCGCCAGGAGCGCGGTGAGGTATCCCGAGCCGGTGCCCACCTCGTAGACCGTCTCGTGCGGCTGGACGGCAAGCTCCTGGAGGATGCGTGCCTCGACCTTGGGCTGCATCATCGATTCGCCATGGCCGATGGGCAGCTCCAGGTCGGCGAAGGCAAGGCTGCGATGCTCGGGGGGTACGAAGTCCTCGCGCTTCACCTGGAAGAGAAGGTCGAGCACCTGCGCGTCCAGCACCTCCCAGGTGCGGATCTGCTGCTCGATCATGTTGAAGCGCGCTTGCTCGACGTTCATGGCGATATGGGGCGGCGGGACGAGAAAAAAAGGGCGAGGATCGAGGGGGAGGGGCGAGAGGGAATGCGCTCCTGAAACATGAAACAGGGGAACAATTGTATCAAACGGGCAAGTGCAGCCCAGGTTACCGATTCTCATCTCGTCCCTCGGCGCTCGCCATTTGCCCCTCGTCCTAGTCCAGCGTGCGCTGGTAGCGCGCGAGCGCCGCCGCCGACACCAGCACCAGGATCACCGCGAGCGGCCAGACGTGCGGCGCCACCTCGGCGAAACCGCCGCCCTTCAGCAGGATGCTGCGCACGATGCGCAGGAAATGGGTGAGCGGGAAGATCTCCCCCAGCACCTGCGCCCAGCCGGGCATGCCGCGGAACGGGAACATGAAGCCGGAGAGCAGCATCGACGGCAGGAAGAAGAACATCGTCATCTGCATCGCCTGCATCTGGGTCTTGGCGATGGTGGAGAAGGTGAAGCCGATGGCGAGGTTGGTGGCGATGAAGAGCACCAGCAGCACCGACAGGAGTACCAGGCTGCCGACCAGCGGCACCCTGAAGAGGAACACCGCCGCGGTGAGGATCACGATCACCTGCACGTAGCCCACGAGGATGTAGGGCACGATCTTGCCCAGCATCACCTCGAGCGGCTTCGCCGGCGTGGCGAGCAGGTTCTCCATCGTGCCGCGCTCGCGCTCGCGGGTCATGGCGATCGAGGTCATCATCACCAGCGTCATGGTGAGCACCACGCCCATGAGGCCGGGCACGATGTTGTATTGGGTGATGCCCTCGGGGTTGTAGCGGCGGTGGACGCGAAGCTCGAAGGGCCCTCCCGCCGCCCGCAGTTTCGCCAGCGGTCCGACGAGATCGTGGTCGAGCCCGGTGAGGCTCACCTGCTGCAGCGCCGCGATCGCGTTGCTGGTCGCGGCGGGGTCGGTCGCATCGGCCTCCACGAGCACCGTCGGGCGCTCGCCGCGCTGCAGGCGGCGCGAAAAGTCCTCGGGAACGTGCAGCACGAACTGCACCTCGCCGCGAGCGAGCAGGCGATCGGCCTCGGCGACGGTGGCGGGTGTAGCGACCACGCGGAAGTAGCGGGTGTTCTCGAGCGCGCGCACCAGCGAGCGCGAGTAGAGGCTCGAATCGGCGGTGACCACCGCGGCGGGCAGCGCCTTGGGGTCCATGTTGATCGCGTAGCCGAACAGCACCAGCTGCATCACCGGCACGCCGATCATCATCGCGAAGGTGAGCCGGTCGCGGCGCATCTGCACGAATTCCTTCATCAGCACGGCGAGGAAGCGATGCAGCGCGAACATTGGCGGGTCAGTGGGCCGGCTGCGCGGCCGGGCGGGCGCCATCGCCCAACCCGCGCATCAGGTGGATGAAGACGTCCTCCAGGCTCGGGGCCACCTCGCGCACGGCGACCCCGGGGCGGGTCGCGAAGGACGCGAGCGACGCCGCGAGCGCCCCGCGCTGCGAGCCGCTCACGTGCAGCGCGTTGCCGAACGGCGCCACCATCTCCACGCCGGGGAGCGCGCGCAGCGCCTCCATGGCGCCCATCAGGCCCGCGCCCTGGATCTCCCATGTCGCGAGGCCCGCGGCGGCGATCACCTCGGCGATGGTTCCGTGGGCGAGCAGCTTGCCGTAGGCGATGTAGGCGAGCGCGTGGCAGCGCTCTGCCTCATCCATGTAGTGCGTGCTGACGAGGACCGTGATCCCGGCATGGGCGAGGTCGTGGATGTGCTCCCAGAACTCGCGCCGCGCGCTCGGATCCACGCCCGCGGTGGGCTCGTCCAGCAGCAGCAGCCTGGGCTCGTGGATGAGGCACGCGGCCAGCGCGAGGCGCTGCTTCCAGCCTCCGGAGAGCGTGCCGGCGAGCTGCGCCTTGCGCGAGGCGAGCCCGAGCTTCTCCAGCGCTTCGGCCACGCGCCGCTTGCGGTCGGGGACCGCGTACATGCGGGCCACGAAGTCGAGGTTCTCCGCGATCGAGAGGTCCTCGTAGAGGCTGAATTTCTGCGTCATGTAGCCCACCTCGCGCTTGATGCGCTCGGAGTCGCGCACGATGTCGTGGCCGAGGACGATTCCGCGGCCCTCGTCGGGCGTGAGCAGGCCGCAGATCATGCGGATGGTGGTGGTCTTGCCGCTGCCATTGGGACCGAGGAAGCCGTAGATCTGGCCGCGCGGCACCTGCATCGAGAAGCGGTCGACGACGGTCCTGGCGCCGAAGCGCTTGGTGAGGCCCTCGACGTCGATGGCGAGATCAGCGGCGCTGCTCACGGCAGCTTCACATCCACCGGTTGGCCCGGATGCAGCTTCGAGGCCTGCTCGGGCGCGGGCCGTGCCTCCACCAGGAAGACCAGCTTGGCGCGGCTGTCCTTGCTGTAGATCACCGGCGGCGTGAACTCGGCCTGCGGCGCCACGAAGGCGACCGTGGCGAAGAGGTTCGCTTCGCAGCCGGAGCAGAAGAAGGCCACCTTCTGGCCGACCTGCACCGCGCCAAGCTGCGACTCGGGGACGTAGAAGCGCACCTTCACGTTGCCGGGCGGCAGCAGCGTGACGACCGGCGCGCCCGCAGGCACCCACTCGCCGCGCGCGAACAGGGTGTCGGTCACGGCGCCGCCCACCGCGGCGGCAACCGTCTTCTGGCGCAGGCGCCAGTCGGCCTGCGCGAGCGCCGCGAGCGCGGCGCGCGCCTCGGCCTCGGCGGCGCGGATCTCGTCGGGGCGCGCTCCGGAGCGGGCGGTGGCGAGCTGCGCGCGCAGCTCCGCCACCTTGCCGCGGTCGCGGTCGCGGGCCGCCTTCGCTTCGTCGGCGCGCTGCTGGCTCACGAAACCCCTGGCGACCAGGTCGAGCTGGCGCGTGTGCTCCTTCGCCGACAGGTCCGCGGCGACTTCGGCCTGCGAAGCCTGCGCGCGTACCGCGTCGATCTCGCTCGACCGCAGGCCCTTCCTCAGGTCGTCGACCTGCGCGAGCGAGCGCTTCAGGCGCTCCTCGGCTTCGCGGCGCGCGGCGGACTCGCTTTCGGCCTCGAGCGCGAAGAGCGGGGCATCCGCGTTCACCGTTTGGCCGCGTTGCGCGTCCAGTCTCACCAACGTGCCCGCGAACGGCGCGGCGACCCGCACGTACTCGCCCTCGATGTAACCCTGCAGCGCGGGCGGAGCGGAGTCGCCGCAGGCCGCGGCCAGCAGCAGCGCAATGAAGCACAGCATCGTTTTCATCGCTTTTCCTTCCGGGTGCGCGGCGCGGCGGGGCGCGTCCGGGGCGCGCGCGCCTTCGCTGCGGAGGCGGCGCGCTTATCGG
The DNA here is from genome assembly GCA_046590805.1 of Usitatibacter sp. GTDB lineage: Bacteria > Pseudomonadota > Gammaproteobacteria > Burkholderiales > Usitatibacteraceae > Usitatibacter. The sequence continues at coordinate 4,820 of JBKJTM010000295.1, read as the reverse complement.
CACGGAGTGCGCCCAGCGCGAGGTCGATGCGGGCATCGATCGCTTCGTCGGAGAGCAGTGCGGCTTGCAGCGCGCTGGAGCCCGCCTTGCCGAGCATGCCGCCGGCCACCACCGCGCCGCCGAAGATGATCGGCATCGCGAGGCTGCCGGCGCAGAAGCCGAGCGCCTGGGGCACCGGCATCGGGCGGATCTCGCCCACCGCCTGGCCCTGGGCGACGAGCGCGTGCATCACGCCCAGGTGACGCGGCAGGTTGGTGCGCAGGAACTCGAGCGCGATCGGGTCACCGCAAAGCGCATCGGCCATCACGCGCGAGAGGATCGGGCGGTTGGCGCGCATGAAGCGGCCGAGGAAACGAAGCGCTGCGCGCAGGTTGTCCGTGGGCCCCCAATCCGCCGAGCCCTGGAAAGTGAGCTGCGAGAACATGTCCTCGTACATGCTCTGCAGCAGCGCGCGCAGGAACGCCTCGCGCGACTTGAAGTGGTAGTGGAACATGCCGAGGTTCACGCCGGCGGCCTCGGCCACCTCGCGGATCGACAGGCCCGCGCACCCGCGGGTGGGCAGGAGCTCGCGGCCGGCGGCGAGCAGGGAGCGATCGAGGTTGCGCGATGGGCGGGGCGGCATGGGCATAACTATACGATCGTATAGTTATACTGTCAAGCCGTAAAATACCCCGCATGCCAGACCCCCTGGAGGACCCGGAGGAGGCGTTTCTCGCGGCGCGCGAGCACGAGGCGAAAGGCCGCCTGGACGAGGCGCTCGCGGCGCTGCTCGCGCTGCGCACGCGTCTCGGAGCGACCACTGCCGCGCTCGAGATGCAGCTCGCCTCGGTGCAGACGCGCCGCGGCAATTCCGCCGACGCGCTGGAGGCGCTGCATAGCGCGGTGGCGCTGAGGCCCGACCTCCCGTCCGCCCACAAGAACGTCGCGGCGTTGCTCGCATCGCTGGGACGTGTCGAGGAAGCTCGCGAGGCGTTGCGCCGCGCGGTGGCGGCGGTGCCACACGATGCGACGCTGTGGGTGCGCCTCGCGTCCGCCGAGACGCACATGGGCGACGCGGCCGCGTCGCTTCGCTGCCTCGGGCGCGCGATCGAGGCGATGCCCGCCAACGCCGCGGCATGGCGCGAGATCGGCCAGGGCTATGCCGAGCACTGGCAGTACGCCGAGGCCGACCGAGCGCTCGCGTTCGCCGCGGCGCTCGATCCCGGGGCGCCGCCCACCGAGACGCTCGGCGCGTTCGTGAAGCAGGAGCTGGGCGATACGGCGGGCGCGTTGCAGGCCCTTGGGCGAGCGGCGGCGCGCGACCCCGACAACCTCGGCGTGGTGCTCGCCGAGCGCCTGATGCTGCCGCAGGTCTACGAAGACACGGCGGACGTCGCGCGCTGGCGGACGCGCTACACCGCGGGCCTGGAGGGCATGCTGCGCGAAGCGCAGCGTTTCATGCCGCGCGCGCGGGAGGTGATGGATCTCAACCGCCAGAATTTCCTGCTCGCCTACCAGGGGGAGGACGACACCTTCCTGCAACAGGCCTACTCGGGCCTGCTCGGCCGCCTGATCGAGGCCTCGCATCCGGCCCTGCGCGCGCCGCAGCCGATCCGCTTCGACGGACAACGCCGGCTGCGGGTGGGATTCGTCGGCGGCATCTTCCGCGACTGCACCGCCGGGCGCTATTTCGAGCGCTGGATCACCGCCCTCGACCCGGCGCGATTCGAGCGCTTCGTCTACCACACCGCCTCGGTCGCGGACGATTTCACACGCCGCATCGCGGCCTCGAGCGAGCGTTTCGCGACGCTGCGCGCCGGAGCGCTGGACACCGCGACGCGGATCCTCGACGACCGCCTCGACGTGCTGGTGCATCCCGAAGTGGGCATGAGCTCCATCTCGTACCTGCTGGCGGCGATGCGCCTGGCTCCCGTGCAGGCCGCGGGTTGGGGACACCCGGTCACCACCGGCAGCGACACCATCGGCCACTTCTTCAGCTGCGACGCGATGGAACCCGAAGACGCCGACTCGCATTACGTCGAGCGCCTGGTGCGCCTGCCGGGGCTGGGAGTCGGTTACGCGATGCCCGCATCACCGCCACCGGGCACGCGTGCGCAGGCAGGCCTGCCCGAGGGCCGGCGCCTCTACGTGTGCGCGCAGTCGCTCTTCAAGGTGCACCCCGAGATGGACGCGATCTTCGCGGACATCGTGGCGCGCGATCCCGAGGCCGTGCTGGTGCTCTTCCAGGGATCGGCGCGGCGGGTGACGGAGACGCTGGCGGCGCGGGTGCAGCGCGCGCTGGCGGCTCGCGGCGTGGCCCCGCGCAGGCAGCTCAAGTTCCTGCCGCGGATGGAGAGCGGTCACTTCCGGCGCGTGCTCGCGCTCGCCGACGTGGTCCTCGACACGCCGCGGTGGTCGGGCGGGAACACCAGCATCGATGCCTTCGCCGCGGGCACTCCGGTGGTGACCCTGCCCGGACGATTCATGCGCGGACGCCAGACCGCGGGGATGCTGGGCCTGATGGGCCTGGAAGGCCTCATCGCCCGCGACGGGGAGGACTACGTGCGCATCGCCCTGGAAGTCGCCAGGGAACGCGGCGCCGAACTGAGGAGCGAGATCGCCGCGCGCCGCGAGGCGCTTTTCGACCGCCCCGAGCCGCTCACCGCGTTTTCCGACGCCCTGCTCCGAATGGGGTCTGGGGAATCCGCGGCGTGAGCGCCATATAATGAGCGAACGCAGGGGTCCGGCAGGCTTCGCCCGCCGGTGAGAGAGTCCCTTGGAACCTGATCCGGGTCATGCCGGCGTAGGGAGCGTGGGTAGCACCGCCACTCGCGCTCCTTCATGTAGAACCGCCCCGAAGGAGCCTCAATGAACGCCCAAGACAAGTTCGTCGCCAGCTCGGCCCACGTCGACGAGGCTGCGGTCCAGCCGTTGCCGCGCTCGCGCAAGGTGTACGTGCCCGGCTCGCGCGCCGATATCCGGGTGCCGATGCGGGAAATCTCGCAATCGGAAACGCCGGCGGCCCTCGGCGCCGAGAAGAACCCGCCCGTCTACGTGTACGACACCAGCGGCCCCTACACCGACCCCGATGCGCGCATCGACATCCGCTCAGGGCTGGCGGCGTTGCGCGAGGGCTGGATCAACGAGCGCGGCGACACCGAGCTGCTCGCGGGCCCCACCTCGAAGTACGGCATGGAGCGCCTCGCCGACGCGAAGCTGGCCGAGCTGCGCTTCGACCTCAAGCGCCGCCCGCGGCGCGCGAAGGCGGGCGCCAACGTGACGCAGATGCACTACGCGCGTTGCGGTCTCGTCACGCCGGAGATGGAGTACATCGCCATCCGCGAGAACCTGCGCCGCCGTGAATATATGGAGGAACTGCGCTCCTCGGGCACGATGGGGGCAAAGCTCGCCGACCTGATGGGCCGGCAGCACCGCGGCGAATCCTTCGGCGCCGCCATCCCGGCCGAGGTCACGCCGCAGTTCGTGTGCGACGAGGTCGCGCGCGGCCGCGCCATCATCCCGGCGAACGTGAACCACCCGGAGAGCGAGCCGATGATCATCGGCCGCAATTTCCTGGTGAAGATCAACGCCAACATCGGCAACTCCGCGGTCACCTCCTCGATCTCGGAGGAAGTCGACAAGATGACGTGGGCGATCCGCTGGGGCGGCGACACGGTGATGGACCTGTCCACCGGCAAGCACATCCACGAGACGCGCGAGTGGATCATCCGCAATTCGCCGGTGCCCATCGGCACGGTGCCGATCTACCAGGCGCTCGAGAAGGTGGACGGCCGCGCCGAGGACCTCACCTGGGAGATCTTCCGCGACACGCTGATCGAGCAGGCCGAACAGGGCGTGGATTACTTCACCATCCACGCGGGCGTGCGCCTGCCGTACATCCCGATGACCGCGAACCGCATGACCGGCATCGTCTCGCGCGGCGGCTCGATCATGGCCAAGTGGTGCCTCTCGCATCACAGGGAGAGCTTCCTCTATACGCACTTCGAGGACATCTGCGACATCATGAAGGCGTACGACGTGTCGTTCTCGCTGGGCGACGGGTTGCGCCCCGGCTCGATCTACGACGCCAATGACGAGGCGCAGATCGCGGAGTTGAAGACCCTGGGCGAACTCACCACGATCGCGTGGAAGCACGACTGCCAGGTGATGATCGAGGGCCCCGGCCACGTGCCGATGCAGCTCATCAAGGAGAACATGGACCTCGAGCTCGAGCATTGCCACGAGGCGCCGTTCTACACGCTCGGCCCGCTCACCACCGACATCGCTCCCGGTTACGACCACATTACGTCGGCTATCGGTGCGGCACAGATCGGTTGGTATGGCACCGCAATGCTGTGTTATGTGACACCCAAAGAGCATCTTGGGCTGCCGAACAAGAAAGACGTCAAGGACGGCATCATGGCCTATAAGGTCGCGGCGCACGCCGCCGACCTGGCCAAGGGGCACCCGCGTGCGCAGATGCGGGACAACGCGGTGTCGAAGGCCCGGTTCGAATTCCGCTGGGCCGACCAATTCAACCTGGGTCTGGACCCCGATACAGCCAAGGACTTCCATGACGAGACCCTGCCGAAAGACAGTGCCAAAGTGGCGCACTTTTGCTCCATGTGCGGACCGCATTTCTGCTCGATGAAAATCACGCAGGATGTGCGCGATTACGCGAAAAAGCACAGTGTGTCCGACCAGGATGCACTGAAGAAAGGCATGCAGGAAAAGGCGATCGAGTTCGTGAAAAAAGGCAGCGAGATCTATCACAAGGCCTAGCCGGGCCGGCGAATCGGGGGGAGCGCATGTCGACCAGCGTGCCGACTTCGATCGGCAAA
>JBKJTM010000280.1:0-3626 GCA_046590805.1 Usitatibacter sp. | reverse complement strand
CCCGAAGGGCGAGGTGTTCGTGAACATGGTCGGCACCACCGGCGCGGCGTGGAACGACCCGGCGCGCGGCGGCGAGCTTGCGCGCGCGCAGTTCGCCAAGGGCGCCGACGTGGTCTTCGCCGCGGCGGGCGGCACCGGCATGGGCGTCTACCAGGCGGCCAAGGACGCGAAGAGACTCGCCATCGGCGTCGACAGCAACCAGAACCACCTGCAGCCCGGGACGATGCTCACCTCGATGGTGAAGCGGGTCGAGGTCGCGGTGTACGAGGCGGCGAAGAGCTTCAAGCCGGGGAAAGTGGTTCTGGGCCTCAAGGAGGACGGCATCGACTACGCCCTCGACCAGCACAACCAGAAGCTGATCTCGCCGGAGGTGAAGAAGAGGGTCGACGCCGCGAAGGCCGACATCGTCGCCGGCAGGATCAAGGTCGCCGACTTCATGGCCGACCCCACGTGCAAGTATTGAGAAACCGGGGTCAGACCCCCTGAGCACCATCAAGCACGTGGCAGCGCGCGCCGGGGTGTCCTTCACCACGGTCTCGCACGTGGTGAACCGGACCCGGCCGGTGAGCGACGACGCGCGCCTGCGCGTCGAGCGCGCCATCGCGGAGCTCGGCTACTTCCCCAGCGCGGTCGCCCGCGCCCTGAAGACCAGCCAGACCCGCATCCTCGGCGTCATCGTGCCGAACATCACCAACCCGTTCTTTGCCGAGCTGATGCGCGGCATCGAGGACGCTTGCGAGCGCCGCCAGTATTCGGTGTTCCTCTGCAACGGCGACGACGATCGCGAGCGCCAGGGCCGGTCGCTCGAGACCCTCCTCGAGCGCCGCGTCGATGGCGTGCTGCTCGCCACGCCCACGGGGCCCGCCGCGGCGCTCGCCAAGCGCCTTTCGTTGGCCAACATGAAGACGGTGATCGTCGATCGCAGCGTCCCCGGCGTCGAGGCCGACCAGGTGCGTATCGACCACCAGGCCGGCGCGCGCCTCGCGGTGGACCATCTGTTGGCCCTCGGCCACCGCCGCATCGCCTGCCTCGCCGGGCCGTCCCACTTCGCGGTGAGCGGCGCGCGCGTCGCCGGGTGGCGCAAGGCGCTCGCGCGCGCCGGCGTAAAGGCGGCCGACGACTGGCTGATGGAAGGCGATTTCCGCGCCGCCTCGGGGCACGAGCTCACGCGCCGCCTGCTCGCGCGCGGCGACATGACCGCGATCTTCGCGAGCAACGACCTGCTCGGCATCGGCGCGCTGCGCGCCGCGGCCGAACAGGGCTGGGCGGTGCCGAAGCGGCTTTCGATCATCGGTTTCGACGGCATCGAGATGGGCGCCTTCACCTATCCCGCCCTCACCACGGTGGGCTACCCGATCCGCGCCATCGGCGAGACCGCGGCCACGGTCCTCATCGACCGCATCGCCGGGCGCCGGACGGAGGTGAGCGAGATCGTGGTCGCCCCCGAGCTCATCCGGCGCGAATCCACCGGACGGGCCCCGTGAGCGACGCTCAAGCTCCCGCCATCGCGGTCCGCATGAGCGCCATCCACAAGCGCTTCGGCCCGGTGCGCGCCAACGAGGCGGTGAGCCTCACCGTCCCCGCCGGCTCGGTGCACGCGCTGGTGGGCGAGAACGGCGCGGGCAAGAGCACGCTGATGTCGGTGCTCTACGGGATGTACGCACCCGACAGCGGGACCATCGAGGTCTTCGGTCGCGAGACGAGCCTCGCCAGCACCCACGACGCGATCGCGCTCGGCCTCGGCATGGTGCACCAGCACTTCATGCTGGTGGACACCCTGACCGCGCTCGAGAACGTGATGCTCGGCGCGGAGCCGGGGTTCCTGCTCGGCCGCGCCGAGGCGCTGGTGCGGCCGAAGCTGAAGCAGCTGATGGAGTCCACGGGGCTGCACGTCGATCTCGACGCGAAGAGCGGCGACCTGCCGGTCGGCGACCGCCAGCGCCTCGAGATCCTCAAGGTGCTGTTCCGCGGCGCCCGGGTCCTGATCCTCGACGAGCCCACCGCGGTCCTCACGCCCCAGGAGACGCTGCACCTGTTCGAGGTGCTGAAGCGCCTGCGCGCCCAGGGCACCACGATCATCCTCATCACCCACAAGCTGGATGAGGTGATGCGCCTCGCCGACCGCGTGACCGTCATGCGCGGCGGGCACGTGGTGCACGAGACGCCGGTGGCCGAGACCAGCGCCGCGCAACTCGCCGAAGCGATGGTCGGCCGCAAGGTGAACATCGGCCGTCCCGCGGAGGCCGGCGTGCAGGCGGGCGACGTGGTGCTGGAGGTGCGCGGCCTGCAGGTTCGCGACCTTCTGGGTATCACGCGGCTGCACGGCATCGACCTTGCGCTGCGCGCCGGGCAGATCGTCGGCGTCGCCGGCGTCTCCGGCAACGGCCAGAGCGAGCTGCTCGAGGCGCTCTCCGGGCTGCGCGTGCCGCAACAAGGCGTGATGACGCTTGCCGGCGAATCGTTTTCCCCCACGCGCTGGCTCACGCCGCGCACCGCGCGCCGGCTGCAGCTCGCGCACGTGCCCGAGGACCGGCATGCGCGCGCGATGGTGATGGAGTTCGCGGCATGGGAGTCCGGCGTGCTCGGCTACGAGGGGCTGCCCGCGTACAGCGGTGGGGGCTTCCTGCGCCGCCGGCGGATGCGCGGCGACACCGACGCGATGATGGAGCGCTTCGACGTGCGCCCGCGCGCGCCGGAGCTCGCGAGCGGTCGGTTCTCGGGCGGCAACCAGCAGAAGCTGGTGCTGGCGCGCGAGCTCGGCCAGGGGCCGCGCGTGCTGCTGGTGGGCCAGCCGACCCGCGGCGTCGACATCGGCGCGATCGAGTTCATCCACGGCCAGCTTCGGCTGCTCCGCGCCGCGGGCTGCGCGATCCTGCTGGTGTCCTCCGAGCTGGAGGAGATCCTGTCGCTCGCCGACCGTGTGCTGGTGATGAACGGCGGGCGCATCACCGGCGAGCGCGCGATCGAGGCGTGCGCCGAGGCGGAGCTCGGCATGCTCATGGCCCAGACCGACCGGCACGAGGCGGTGGCGGCGTGAGCGCGCCCGCCCTGCCCCGCTGGGCCGACGTGCTGGTGCTGCCGCTGGTGAACCTCGGCATGTCGCTGCTGGTGGCGGCGCTGGTCGTCGCGCTCATCGGGCAGAACCCGATGGACGTGCTCTCCCTCCTGGTGAAGGGCGCCTTCGGCACCACGCGCGGCTTTTCCTACACGCTCTACTACACGACCACCTTCATCTTCACCGGCCTCGCGGTGGCGGTCGCCGCCCACGGCGGCCTCTTCAACATTGGCGCCGAGGGCCAGGCGATGCTGGGCGGACTGGGTGCGGGCCTGCTCGCGCTGTGGCTGGCGCAATACCTGCCCGCGGCGATCATGCTGCCGCTGATGATCGTCGCCGCGGCGGCCTTCGGCGCCGCCTGGGCCGCCATCCCCGCCTACCTGCAGGCGTATCGCGGCAGCCACATCGTGATCACCACGATCATGTTCAACTTCATTGCCTCGGCGCTGCTGATCTACCTGCTGGTCAACGGCTTGAAGGAGCCCGGCAACATGACGCCCGAAAGCCGGCCGTTCGGCCCGGCGGCGCAGCTGCCCGGCATGCACCAGGCCCTGGCCGCCATCGGCATCGA
>JBKJTM010000269.1:0-4837 GCA_046590805.1 Usitatibacter sp. | reverse complement strand
GTCGATGCCGTGGCGCCATTCGGCCGGCGCGTTGAGCAGCATCGAGTGCACGATCGGCGCGCCGCAGTAGTGCGTCACCTTTTCGTCGCGGATCAGATCGAGGATGACTTTCGCCTCGACCCTGCGCAGGCAGACGTTGGTGCCGGCAGCCGCCGCGATCGTCCAGTTGAAGCACCAGCCGTTGCAGTGGAACATCGGCAGCGTCCACAGGTACACCGGGTGCTTCGGCATCGACCAGTCGAGGATGTTGTTGACCGCGTTCAGGTACGCGCCGCGATAGTGGTAGACCACGCCCTTGGGATTGCCGGTGGTGCCCGAGGTGTAGTTGAGCGCGATCGCGTCCCATTCGTCGGGCGGCGGCTGCCATGCGAACTCGGGGTCGCCCGCGGCGATCAGGGCCTCGTATTCGATCGAGCCGATCCGCCTGCCTTCCGGATAGAGCGCGTCGTCCACGTCGACGACCAGCGGCTGCGGTCCCTTCATATGACCTAGCGCGTTCGCGACCGTCTCGGCGAATTCCGCGTCCACGAACACCACCCGGGCCTCGCCATGGTCGAGCATGAAGGCGATCGCCTCCGCGTCCAGGCGCGTGTTCAGCGTGTTCAGCACCGCCCCGAACATCGCCGGCCCGAAGTGCAGCTCCATCATCGCCGGCACGTTGGGCAGCATCGCCGCCACCGTCTCGCCGCGCTTTACGCCGTGCTTCGCGAGCGCCGAGGCGAGCCGGCGGCAACGCGCGTAGGTGTCGCGCCAGTTGCGCCGCACCGCGCCGTGGACCACCGCGAGGCGCACAGGGTAGACGGAGGCGGCTTTCGCGAGGAAGGACACCGGCGTGAGCGGCGTGTAGTTGGCTTCGTTGCGATCGAGGCCCTTCGCATAGGGGCCGGCCATCAGGTGCCTCCGTGCGCGGCGGTGGCCACGCGGGGCGCGACCCGCTCGGCCGAGGTGACGGTGTTGGCGAGCAGCGTGGTGATGGTCATCGGGCCCACGCCGCCGGGCACCGGCGTGATCATCGCGGCGACCTCGGCCACCGGCGCGAAGTCGACGTCGCCCGCCAGCTTGCCGTCGGCAAGGCGATTCACGCCGACATCGATCACCACCGCGCCGGGCTTCACCATGTCCGCGCCGATCATGCGCGGCTTGCCGACCGCCGCCACCAGGATGTCGCCCTGGCGCGTCATCGCGCCCAGGTCGCGCGTCTTCGAGTGGCAGATGGTGACGGTGGCGCCGGCATTGAGGAGCAGGAGCGCCATCGGCTTGCCGACGATGGTCGAGCGCCCCACGACGACCGCGTGCTTCCCCTCGATGGCGACCCCCTCATGGGCGAGCATCGTCATCACGCCCGCCGGGGTGCAGGGATGGAAGGCCGCCTCGCCGACCACCAGCGAGCCGACGTTCTGGCAGTGGAACCCGTCCACGTCCTTCTCCGGCGCGATCGCCTCGATCACCGCGCGCGAATCGATGGACCGGGGCAGGGGCAACTGCACCAGGATGCCGTGGAGACCGGGGTCCTCGTTCAGGCGCCGCACGAAGGCGATGAGGTGCGCCTCGGTGGTCTCGGACGCAAGCGCGTGGACCTCGGAGTGCATGCCGAGCTGCTCGCAGGCGCGCGCCTTGTTGCGCACGTACATTTTGCTCGCCGGGTCGTCACCGACGATCACCACCGCGAGCCCCGGCGTGACGCCGCGCGCCTCGAGCGCCGCGACACGCACGGCGAGCTCGCCGCGCAGCGCGGCCGCGATCGCCTTGCCGTCGATGATGCGGGCGCTCATCCGCCCCCCCGGCCGCGACCGGCGCCGCGCTCGTCGATCGCCAGGTCCACGGGCACGTCGTGCGGCTCGTGGGGAAGCGCTTCGACCATGAAGGCGGACGAGAGCGCGGTCACGCAATACGGCGCGGCGCCCCGCCGCGCGAGCAACTGGTCGAAATAGCCCGCGCCATAGCCGAGCCGGTAGCCCGCGCGATCGACCGCGAGCGCCGGCACCAGCGCGAAGTCCACGTCCGCGAGGTCGACCGCGGGGCAGCGCCCGGGATCGGGCTCCGGGATGCTCCAGATGCCCGGCACGAGGTGGCGATCCAGGTCCGCGACCGCGTGCAGCGCGAGCCGGCGCGGAGGCGCGGTGAGGCGCGGCAGCACTAAGATTTTGCCCTCGGCGCGCGCGCGGTCGAGGAAGGCGCGCGTATTCCACTCGCTGCCGATGCTCATGGTCGCGAGCACCGAGCGCGCGGCGGCGTACTGGGGCAGGCTCGCGATCGCCGCGGCGAGCGCCTCGGCGATGCGGCCGCGCTCGCCCTCGGGTATCGCATCGCGCCGCGCGATCATCTCGCGCCGCAGCTCGGCTTTCGATCCCGTCATGCGGCGGCGCCCAGCGACGAGAAGGTGGCCGCCGCGCGGCGAATCGCCGCGATCTTGGCCTCGGTCTCGTCGAACTCGTCCTCGGCGGTGGAGTCGGCGACGATGCCGCCGCCGGCGTAGAAGCGCAGCTCGGAATTCGCGCACAGCGTGGTGCGGATCGGGATGTTCATGTCCATGCGCCCGCCCGGGGTCACGTAGCCCACGGCGCCGCAGTAGACCTCGCGGCGATGCGGCTCGAGCTCGTCGATGATCTGCATCGCGCGCCGCTTCGGGGCGCCGGTGATCGAGCCGCCGGGGAAGCACGCTTCGAGCAGATCGAGCGCGTCGCGCCCCTCCGCGAGGCGGCCGCTCACCGTCGACACCAGGTGGTGCACGGTGGCGAAGCTCTCCAGCTCGCACAGCCCCTTCACCGCCACGCTCCCGGTCTCGCACACGCGGCCGAAGTCGTTGCGCAGCAGGTCCACGATCATCACGTTCTCGGCGCGGTCCTTGGCGCTCGCGAGGAGCTCGGCGGCCGCCGCCGCGTCCTCGGCCGGATCGGCGCGGCGCCGGCGCGTGCCCTTGATCGGGCGCGTGAGCACGTCCCGGCCCTGCGCCACCAGCAGCCGCTCGGGGGAGCTCGACAGCACCGCGCCGAAGGGATACTCGAGGTAGGCGCCCATCGGCGCGGGATTGGTGTCGTGGAGATGGCGGTAGAAGGTCCACGGATCGCCCGCGAAGGGCGCGCTGAACTCGCGTGTCAAGTTCGCCTGGTAGCAGTCGCCCGCGCCGATGTACTCCAGCACCCGGCGCGCGCGCGGCAGGTAATCGTCGCGCTCCAGGCTCGAGCGGATCGCGGCGCGCACCGTGAAGGGCTCGAGGGGCTTCTGCGGCGCCTCGAGCAGCCGCTCGCGCAGCCGCAGCGCCTCGTCGTCGGAAAACGTCGCGAACGAGGTGAGCGCGGCACGGCGCTCCACGTGGTCGACGACGATCGTCCACGGATAGAGGCCGATGGCGACTTCCGGCATGAAGGGGCGCGTGCCCGCCTTGTCGCGCGCGAGCCCGGCGCCCGGACGTCCCGCCTCGTAGCCGAAATAGCCGATGGCGGCGCCGCTCACCGGCCAGTCGCCGCGCGGCGACTCTTCCGACTCGCCAGCGACCAGGCGACGTGCGGCGGCGAAGGGAGCGTCGCGCGATGTGGTCACGGCGCGTGGACCGGCGGCGAGGATGTCGTAGCGCCCCCCGGATCGCGCGGGGTCGCCGCTATCGAGGAACACCGGCCAGCCCATCGGGCGGATGGACTCGAACCAGGCGTAGCGCTCGGCACAACGCGTGCCGGCGTCATAGGGAAGGTCGAGGGGGCGCGCCATAGCTGCGTATTCTAGTGCCCCGCCGATGCATCTCGCGTATCCTCGCCGCTTTCGACTCCTGGAGACGCCTTCGATGAGCAAGAAAATCCTCCTCGCCGCCTGCCTTGCCACCGCATCCGCCGTCGCCCTCGCCGGCCCCTTCGACCAGATGAAGGGCAAGGTGAAGGAAGGCCAGTACGAGACCACGATGGAGATGGACATGAGCGGCATCCCCGGCATGCCCAAGGGGATGGGCATGCAGAAGTCCACCTTCTCGCATTGCGTGACGGCCGAGGACATCGAGAAGGGCAACGTCACCAAGGGCGGCGGGCACGACGGCAAGGCGCCGAACAACTGCGAGGTCAAGGATTTCAAGATGTCGGGCAACACCGCGAGCTACACCATGGTGTGCAAGGGCGGCCCGGACATGACGGGCGACGTGAAGATGACCTTCGTCCCCAACGGCTACGACATGGACATGAAGATGGCCATGAACCAGGGCGGCCAGGTGATGAACATGAACCAGAAGATGCAGTCGCGCCACGTCGGGGCCTGCAAGAAATGAGGCGCGGCTGCGTCCTCGGCATCGCGGCGGCGGCGCCCGCATCCTGATGTCGTGCAAGGACGGCAAGGCGAGCGACATGAAGTTCACCTTCGCCGCCGACGGCTTCGCCTCCGAGACGACCACCACCGGCAAGGCGCGCCGTGTTCACCTTCTGGTCATCCACCGTGATCTCGAGCGTCTCCCCGCGCTTCGCAACCTTGTGATCTATGACTACTCGATATGTTGGAGAGGCGGCGACCGGGTCATGCGTATCGCTATCGGTGTCCGCTCCTCGTCGCCGCGACCTTCGCCTTCTTCGCGCTGTTCTTCGAATCCTTCTTCACAGCCTTCGCCGCGGCGGCCTTCCTGGACTTCTTGCGCGGGCTCGGAAGCGGTGCGGCAGCCCCGGCCATCTCGATGCCGAACACCTGGGCAACCCGGGCAGCGTCCAGCATCTTCCCGGCGGGGGCGGCCTTCGCGGATGGCAGGTTTTCTCCCGCGTGGGCGACCAACTCGGCGGCGTCGACCTTTCGCAGCGTAAAGAGCAGCTCCGGACTCTCGTCGAGCCTCGCCCCAACGCCGTACAGCACCGCAGCCACGTGCTTGCAC
>JBKJTM010000332.1:0-5563 GCA_046590805.1 Usitatibacter sp. | reverse complement strand
CCGAGCGCGGCGTACGGGTTGATCGCCACGCCCTTCCACCACTTCCGGTCCGCGCCGAGGGCATAGACAGTGAAATGCAGATGCGGGGCATCAGCGCGGGCATTGCCGGTGCTGCCGACATAGCCGATCACCTCGCCGCGCTTCACCTTGTCGCCAGCGCGGAGCCCCGCCTCGTACCGATCGAGGTGCGCGTAGTAGTAGGCGAGCGCGCCGGACTCGTCGAACTGGTAGATGGTGAGCCCGCCGGCAACGCTCTTGAAGAGCTTCGCGACGGTGCCGTCGTCCACCGCAACCACCGGCGTGCCGCGCGGCGCCATGATGTCCAGGGCCTCGTGAGGCACCCTGCCGCGCCGCTCGTCGAAGTTATCGAGCAATGCGCGCTCGTAGCCTTTGACCGGAAACGCGAGGATCTTGTTCGCCAGCGTCCGTTCGGCCGCGGCGACGTCGATCGCCGGCGCCGCCGAAAACCCCGCCGCGATCGTGAACCCGGCGAGGAGCGCGGCGAGCATTCAGTCCCTGACCTCCACCGGGATGCCGGCCGAGGCGATGGACGATAGCTTCATCGCATCCCAGTTGGTGAGGTGCACGCAGCCGTTGGTCTCGTTGTGGCCCACCAGCGAGGGGTTCGCGGTGCCATGGATGCCGAAATGCTTCTTGCTGAGCCCCATCCACAGCACGCCGATGGGGTTGTTGGGTCCCGGCTTGATGGTCACCTTGGTGTGGGCGATGTTGGTGTCGTGGAGCAGGATCGGGTCGTAGTCGAACGCGGGATTGGTCACCTCGGTGGTCACCTTCAGCATCCCGGGCGGTAGCTCGTCGCGCGGGGTGCCCAGGCTGATCGGGAACTGCGCGAGCGGCTTCGACTCCGCATCCAGCGCCAACAGCACGCGCTCCTTTTTCAGGATGCGGATCGAGGCCGCCTTGCGCATGGCGCCGGACTCCACCATCGGCACGCGAATCGTGATGCCGGCCTCGAGCTTCTTGCCGGGGTTGAGAGCACGCAGCAGCTTGGGGCTTGCGTGGAAGCGCTCTCCAAGCGCCTCGGCGAGATTCTCGAAGCCGAGATACGCGAGCTTGGCGCGCTCCATCGGGCCCTTCGGGATCTTCACGAAGGGGCCGGCGGCGTCCTTTTCGGTGATGGTGTATTCGGTGAGCACCTCGGAGGTCTTGCCGCCCAGTGCCTCCCAGGTGACGGCGTCGAGCTGGCCGGAAACCTTGAGGCCGCGCGCCGCCTGGAATGCCTTGATCGCCCGGCGCATGTTGGTCCCCTGCCCGCCATCGATTTCGCCCGGAGAGAACCATGCCCGGTCGAGGAGCACCTGGGCACGCACGAGATCGGAGATGGCTGCGACCTTCGGCGCGTCCTTCGGCGCGGACTTGGGCGTGGCGGCGGCTGCGGCGCCGGAAAAGGCGATCGCGATGCAGGTGGCAAGATTCAGGGCAGGTTTCGTCATCGGGCGATCATAGGCCGGGTGCTTCGGCGGCGATGCCGCGCAAATCCGCGGCGGCGCGTAGGACAACGTCCCGCGCTCCTGTGGGGCATCGCCAGGCCGCGCCGATCGTCATCCCCGCGGCCGCGGCCGCGTAGCCATGAAGAGCCAGGCGACGCCGGCCAGGCCCGCCAGCGCCGACGCCAGCAGGATCGCCACCTTCGAGGCGTTCACCATCGCCGGGTCGTTGGTGAACGCGAGGTTGGTGATGAAGATGGACATGGTGAAGCCGATGCCGCCCAGCATCCCCGCGCCGGCGATGTGCGCCCACCGCAGGTCGCCCGGCAGCCGGCAGAGCCCCACCGCCACCGCGAGGAAACTCGCCAGCGTGATGCCCACGGGCTTGCCGAGCAGCAGCCCGGCCATGATGCCCAGACTGTTCGACCCGAGGAGGTCCGATTGCCAGCCCTGCGCGACGACCACTGCGGTATTGGCGAGGGCGAATAGCGGCAGGACGACGAAGGCTACCGGCCGGTGCAAAAACGCTTCCAGGCGATGCGACGGCGCGACGCCGGCGAAGGAGGCCCGAAACGGAATCGCGAACGCCAGCAACACCCCCGACACCGTGGCATGGACGCCGGACTTCAGCATCAGGAACCACATCACCGCGCCGCCCAGCAGGTAGGGCGCGAGCGCCATCACGCCCATCCGGTTCATCGCTACCAGCAGCGCGAACACGCCGAGCGAGCCGGCGAGGTAGCCCACCGACAGGTCGCTTGTATAGGCGGCGCCGATCACCAGGATCGCCCCCAGGTCATCGATCACTGCGAACGCGGTGAGGAACACCTTCAACGAAAGCGGCACTCGCTTTCCCAGGATGCCGAGGGCAGCGAGTGCGAAGGCGATGTCGGTCGCCATGGGAATCCCCGCCCCCGGTTGCGCCGGCGTACCCGCGTTGAACGCGTAGTGGATGGCTGCCGGGACGACAATCCCGCCGGCCGCGGCGGCGATGGGCAGCAGCGCGGTGCGAATCTCCGCAAGCTCGCCCTCGTAGATCTCCCGTTCGAGCTCCAGGCCCACCAGCAGGAAGAACACCGCCATCAGCGCGTCGTTCACCCAATGCTCGAGGGTGAGCCCCGCGAGCTCGGTGCGCCAGAAGCCCAGCCAGGCCGGGCCGAGAGGCGAGTTCGCGAGGGCGAGCGAGATCAACGTGCACGCGATGAGGAGGATCCCTCCCGCGCGCTCCGATTCGACGAATCGCTTGAAAGCGTTCGTCACTGGCAGCATCCCGACGGCATGGACGCTAATGTAACCTTAGCCGGTGAAAACCTATTCGATGCGCACCACCGCCGACGCGGCCACGATCGAGCTTGCCGACAAGCCTGTTCCCGAGCCCGGGCCCGGCCAGCTCCTGCTGAAAATGCGCGCGGCAAGCCTCAATCGCGGCGAGTTCATCCTTGGCCACGGGCTGCAGAAACCGGGCACCTCGAAGGCGATCGGCATGGAAGGCGCGGGCGAAGTGCTGAACGTCGGCGCGAGCGTGAGCGGGTTCTGCGTTGGCGATCGCGTCATGGGACGCTGCGCCGGGGCTTTCTCCGAGTACGCGCTGATGGACGTGCGCGAGGCGATCGCGATGCCCGCGGGGCTTTCCTGGGAGGAGGCGGCGTCGATTCCGCTCACGTTCCTCGTCGTCCACGACATGCTGGTCGCGCAGGGGCGGTTGAAGGCCGGCGAGTGGCTTCTGGTGACCGGTGTCTCCTCGGGCGTGGGCGTGGCGTCGCTGCAGGCGGCGAAGGCGCTCGGCGCGAGAGTGATCGGCACGTCGGGCTCGCAGGAAAAGCTCGAGCGGCTGAAAGCCGCCGGCCTGGACGTCGGCTTGCGCGCGCGAGCCGGGGACTTCCACGAGGCGGTGATGAAGGCCACCGACGGCAAGGGCGTGAACCTGGTCGTGAACACCGTGGGCGGCTCGGTGTTCGCCGAATGCATCCGCTCGATGGCGTTCGAGGGCCGGCTCGCGACCGTCGGCTACGTGGACAACACGCTCAAGGCCGAGATCGACATCCAGGCACTGCACGCGAAGCGCCTCACCCTCTTCGGCGTCTCCAACAAGCTGCGCACGCCGGAGCAGCGCGCCGCGGGCGTGCCCGCGTTCGTCTCCGACCTGATGCCCGCCATCGCCGACGGCCGCATCCGGCCGCTCATCGATCGCGTCTTTCCCTTCGGCGAGCTCGCCGCGGCGAAGGAGCACATGGAAGCCAACCGTCACCTCGGCAAGATCGTGCTCTCGATCGGCGCCTGAAACGCAGCCATTCTGCTGCATCCCTTTGCTCGCAAGCCCTAGGTAGGAGACCCACGATGCGAAGCCTCACCCTCGCAGCGCTGTTGTCGGTTTGCGCCGTCCTCGACGCCGGAGGAATTCGCCGCGTTCCTGGCGGCAGACGCGCGCTTCTGGGTCAAGCTCGCCAAGGACTCCGGCGCGAAGGCCGACTG
Organism: Usitatibacter sp.; assembly: GCA_046590805.1. GTDB lineage: Bacteria > Pseudomonadota > Gammaproteobacteria > Burkholderiales > Usitatibacteraceae > Usitatibacter. Next base: position 1,643 of record JBKJTM010000332.1, on the reverse strand, counting down.
AGTCTCTACCGCAGGAAGTAGGAGACGAGCCCAAAAGCAACGGCAAGGAGGACCACGATACCGAGCCCGCCCCCGCCCGTCTTCGGCACTTCGCCGGGCGACAGGCCGGGCCGACTCGGCGCATGGACCGTGGGATGATGCCGCGGCGCTCGCACCGGGGTTGCCACCGTGCCCTTCCGCGGTGGGGAAGGCGCCGGCGGGGTCTGCCCCAGCGTGTTGTGACGCAGGTGGCCCTCGATCAGGCTCTTCGCTTCCTTGAGCCCCATCGGCATCGTCGCGCGCAGCCGCTTGACGGCTTCGAGCAGGTGACCTTTCGCGAGCGCCTCGGCGACGTCGGGTGGCAGCGGCGAGATGGGTTTGTTCACGGGCGATCCCGCAGCCCCGCTAGCGCTTCCGGCTGGACTGGCGCAGCGCCGGGTTCACCCGGTCCAGGTCGGCCTGGACCTGTTCGCGGCTGCGCTCGTAGACGATCTCGCGGCCCATGACGCTGCCGGCGTAGGCGAGCGCATTGCGCGTCGGCGAGAGGCTGCACTTCACGCTGTGCACGCCTTCGCCGAGGACCACCTCGATATGCTCGGCGCGCTTGTTGAGGACCACGACCTCGAGCATCTGGCCGTTCTCCATCCGCACCTTGATCTTCTCGATCTGCATATTCCCGCGAGTGTACGCGACATGGGCCGACGCACGGGCGCGGCCTGCCCCTTCAGGCGAACGCCGGCTCCGGCACACGCAGCGCGGTTGCGAGCGCCTCGTCCACCGTCTCCACCCACACGAACTCCAGCTGCTCGCGAGCGTCCGCGGGAATCTCCTCGAGGTCGCGGCGGTTGCGGGCGGGAAGGATCACGGTGCGGATTCCGGCGCGCAGGGCGGCCAGCACCTTCTCCTTCACGCCGCCGATGGGCAATACCAGACCCCGCAGGCTGATCTCGCCCGTCATCGCCACGTCGCTTCGCACCACCCGCTCGGTGAGGAGCGAGGAAAGCGCGACGAACATCGCCACGCCGGCGCTCGGGCCATCCTTGGGTGTCGCGCCGGCGGGCACGTGCACGTGGATGTCGGACTTCTCCAGCAGGCCCGCCTCGATACCCAACTGCGTCGAGCGCGCCTTGACGAGCGAGAGCGCCGCCTGAGCGCTTTCCTTCATCACCTCGCCCAACTGCCCGGTGAGGATCAGCTTGCCGCTGCCCGGCATGCGCGCCGCCTCGATGAAGAGGATGTCGCCGCCCACGGGCGTCCACGCGAGGCCGGTGGCGACGCCGGGGACGCCGCCGCGCATCGCGAGCTCCGCCTCGAAACGCAGCGGCCCGAGGATCGTCGCAAGCTCCGCCGCGCCGACGGTCATCGCCTGCGCGGCGTCCTCGGCCACGCGCGCCGCCACGTAGCGGCACACATTGCCGATCTCGCGCTCCAGGTTGCGCACGCCCGCCTCGCGCGTGTAGTCGCCGATGATCGCCAGCAGCGCGTCGTCGCCGATGGCGCACTGCTCCGCGGTCAGGCCCGCGGCCTGCAGCTGGCGCGCCACCAAATAGCGACGCGCGATTTGCTGCTTCTCCTGCGCGGTATAGCCCGGCAGCTGGATCACCTCCATGCGGTCGCGCAGCGCGCCCGGGATGGTGTCGAGCACGTTCGCGGTGCAGACGAAC
>JBKJTM010000330.1:0-2768 GCA_046590805.1 Usitatibacter sp. | reverse complement strand
GCTCTCCGGGCCGGACAAGATCGAGTACATCGACGTCGCTCCCTCGCAGATCGTTTCGGTGGCCGCTTCCCTCATCCCCTTCCTCGAGCACGACGACGCCAACCGCGCGCTCATGGGCTCGAACATGCAGCGCCAGGCGGTGCCTTGCCTTCGTGCGGAGAAGCCGCTGGTGGGCACCGGCATCGAGCGCACCGTCGCGATCGACTCCGGCACCGCCGTCCAGGCTCGTCGCGGCGGGCGCATCGACTACGTCGACGCGGGCCGCATCGTGGTGCGCGTGAACGACAACGAGACCCGGGCGGGCGAAGCCGGCGTCGACATCTACAACCTCACCAAGTACACGCGCTCGAACCAGAACACCAACATCAACCAGCGGCCGCTGGTGAAGGTCGGCGAGCAGATCGCCTCCGGCGACGTGGTGGCCGACGGCGCCTCGACCGACATGGGCGAGCTGGCGCTCGGGCAGAACCTGCTCGTGGCCTTCATGCCCTGGAACGGCTACAACTTCGAGGACTCGATCCTCATCTCCGAGCGAATCGTGGCCGAGGACCGCTACACCTCGATCCACATCGAGGAACTGGTGGTTGTCGCGCGCGACACCAAGCTGGGCCCCGAGGAGATCACCCGCGACATCTCAAACCTCTCCGAGCGCATGCTCTCGCGCCTCGACGAGTCGGGGATCGTCTACATCGGCGCCGAAGTCGAGGCCGCCGACGTCCTGGTGGGCAAGGTCACGCCGAAGGGCGAGACCCAGCTCACCCCGGAAGAGAAGCTGCTGCGCGCGATCTTCGGCGAGAAGGCCTCCGACGTGAAGGACACCAGCCTCAGGGTGCCTTCCGGCATCAACGGCACGGTGATCGACGTCCAGGTGTTCACGCGCGAGGGCATCGCCCGCGACAAGCGCGCCCAGCAGATCATCGACGAGCAGCTCAAGGATTACCGCAAGGACCTCCACGACCAGCTGCGCATCGTCGAGGACGACGCCTTCACGCGCATCGAGAAGGTGCTGATCAACAAGACCGCCAAGGGCGGCAAGAAGCTGGTGAAGGGCGCCAAGGTCACCAAGGCGTACCTGCAGGAGGTCGATCGCCATGACTGGTTCGACATCCGCCTCTCGGACGAGGACGCGGCCGCCCAGCTGGAGCAGCTGCGCGAGCAGCTCGACTTGACCCGCAAGGAATTCGACCGCGCCTTCGAGGAGAAGAAGAAGAAGCTCACCCAGGGCGACGAGCTGCCTCCGGGCGTGCAGAAGATGGTCAAGGTGTACGTCGCCGTCAAGCGCCGCCTGCAGCCGGGCGACAAGATGGCCGGCCGCCACGGCAACAAGGGCGTGATCTCGAAGATCGTGCCGGTGGAGGACATGCCGTTCATGGCCGACGGCACGCCTGTCGACATCGTGCTGAACCCGCTCGGCGTGCCTTCGCGCATGAACGTGGGGCAGATCCTCGAGACCCACCTTGGATGGGCCGCGAAGGGGCTGGGCCTGCGCATCCAGGAGATGCTGCGCACGCAGGAAGCGCCGGCGAAAGTGCGCAAGTTCCTCGACAAGATCTACAACTCGACCGGGAAGAAGGAAGACCTGTCGGCGCTCTCCGAGGACGAAGTGATGGAGCTCGCCAGCAACCTGCAAGGGGGATTGCCCTTCGCGACGCCGGTGTTCGACGGCGCGACCGAGATCGAGATCAAGGACATGCTCGAGCTCGCCGGACTGCCGAGGAGCGGCCAGATCGCCCTCTTCGACGGCCGCACCGGCGACGCATTCGACCGTCCGGTCACCGTCGGCTACATGCATATCCTCAAGCTGCATCACCTGGTCGACGACAAGATGCACGCGCGCTCGACGGGCCCGTACTCGCTCGTCACCCAGCAGCCGCTGGGCGGCAAGGCGCAGTTCGGTGGCCAGCGTTTCGGCGAGATGGAGGTCTGGGCGCTGGAAGCCTACGGTGCCGCCTACACGCTGCAGGAGATGCTCACCGTCAAGTCGGACGACACGCAGGGCCGCACCAAGGTCTACGAGAACATCGTGAAGGGCGAGCACAAGATCGAGGCCGGCATGCCGGAGTCGTTCAACGTGCTGGTGAAGGAGATCCGTTCCCTCGCAATTGATATCGACCTCGAGCGTTATTGAGGGGACAGACCTAATCGCGCCATCGGCGCTCGTGCTCAGGTCAGTCCCCCCTACTAGATACGGAGTAATTCGATGAAAGCATTGCTCGATCTGTTCAAGCAGGTCACCCAGGAAGAAGAGTTCGACGCCATCCGCATCGGGCTCGCTTCCCCGGAGAAGATCCGCTCGTGGTCCTACGGCGAAGTGAAGAAGCCGGAGACGATCAACTACCGCACCTTCAAGCCGGAGAGGGATGGCCTGTTCTGCGCCAAGATCTTCGGGCCGATCAAGGACTACGAGTGCCTCTGCGGCAAGTACAAGCGCCTCAAGCACCGCGGCGTCATCTGCGAGAAGTGCGGCGTGGAAGTCACGCTCACCAAGGTGCGCCGCGAGCGCATGGGCCACATCGAGCTGGCCGCGCCGGTCGCGCACATCTGGTTCCTGAAGTCGCTCCCGAGCCGCATCGGCCTGCTGCTCGACATGCAGTTGAAGCAGCTCGAGCGGATCCTCTATTTCGAGAGCTATGTGGTGATCGAGCCGGGTTTGACCGCGCTTGAGAAGTATCAGCTGCTGACCGAGGACGAACTGCTTTCGGCGCAGGATGAATATGGCGAGGACGCTTTCTCCGCCGGGATCGGCGCCGAAGCGGTCAAGATCATGC
>JBKJTM010000062.1:0-3719 GCA_046590805.1 Usitatibacter sp. | reverse complement strand
TCCGAAGCGCGGCGTGTTCATCCTCATCTTCCTGTCGATCGTGGTCGGCGGCTCGCTCGCCCTCTTCGCCTGGCGCGCCCCCAAGGTGGGCCTGGGCGCCGGATTCAACCCGGTGTCGCGCGAGTCGATGCTGCTCGCCAATAACGTGCTGCTCACGGTGGCGATGGCCGCGGTACTGCTGGGCACACTCTATCCACTGTTCCTCGACGCGCTGAACCTCGGCAAGATCTCGGTCGGCCCGCCCTACTTCGACGCGGTGTTCTTTCCGCTGATGGCGCCGGCGATCTTCCTGATGGCGCTGGGTCCGGTGGCGAGCTGGAAGCGCGCCACGCTGCCGGACCTGTGGGTGCGGCTTCGCTGGGCGATGGCGGTGGCGACGGTCGCGGCGCTGGCGCTGCCCTTCGTCATGGGCCGGTTCTCCTGGGCGGTCGCGGCCGGCCTGTGGCTCGCGCTCTGGGTGATCGCGGCATCGGTGGCGCAATTCGCCCAGCGGATGCGCTCGGCGCCGCAGCCGGGACTGCTGCGCAAGATCCGCGCGCAGCCGCTCTCCTGGTACGGCATGACCATCGCGCACCTGGGGATCGCGGTCTTCATCATCGGAGTCACGCTGGTGCGCGGCTACGAAACCGAGCGCGACCTGCGCATGGAGCCGGGCGACCGCGCCTCGATCGGAGGCTATGAATTCACCTTCCGCGGCGCCAAGGAAGTCCAGGGGCCCAACTACGTGGCGATGCGCGGCGAGTTCGAGGTCCGGCGCGAGGGCTCGGCGACCCTCGATCGCACCATGCATCCCGAGAAGCGCACGTACCACGCCGGCGGGCAGACGATGACCGAGGCCGACATCGACACCGGGCTCACGCGCGACATCTATGTCTCGCTCGGCGAGGGCGTTGGCGACGGCGCGTGGGGCGTGCGCATCTACAAGAAGCCGTTCGTCGACTGGATCTGGGGCGGCGCCTTCATCATGGCCCTGGGCGGCTTCGTCGCCCTCGCCGACCGGCGTTATCGCACCCGCAGCATCGTCACGCAAGGCGCGGTGCTTGCCCAGGGCGCCAAGGCATGAGGGCACTCCGGTTCGCGGTGCCGCTCGCCGTCTTCGTGGCGCTGGTGGGGTTCTTCGCCGTCGGGCTCACGCGCGACCCGCGGGAGGTCCCCTCGCCGTTCATCGGCAAGCCGGCGCCGGCGTTCACGCTCACGCTGCTGCACGACGAGAAGGTCGTCTTCACCCCCGCCGACATGAAGGGCAAGGTGTGGCTGCTGAACGTGTGGGCGTCGTGGTGCGTATCGTGCCGCGTCGAGCATCCGCTGCTGGTGGAGCTGTCGCGCGGCAAGGTGGTGCCGATCGTGGGCCTCAACTACAAGGACAAGCGCGACGAGGGCCTGCGCTGGCTGGCGAAATTCGGCAACCCGTACGTGCTGTCGGCATACGACGTCGAGGGCCGCGTCGGCATCGACTATGGCGTCTACGGCGTCCCCGAGACCTTCGTGATCGACAAGCAGGGCGTGATTCGCTACAAGCAGATCGGGCCGGTGACGCCGGAAGCGCTCGAGAAGACCATCCTGCCGCTCATCCGGAAGCTCGCAGCATGAGGCACGTGATCGCCGCGGCCCTGCTCGCCTGCCACCTCGCCGCGTTCGCGCAGGCACCCGGGGCGGTCAAGCCCGATCCCGCGGTCGAACGCCGCTTGAAGGATCTGGCCGAGGAGCTGCGCTGCCTGGTGTGCCAGAACCAGACGATCGCCGATTCCACCGCGCCGCTCGCCGTGGACCTGCGCGAGCAGCTCCGCGGGCAGATCGTCACCGGGCGCAGCGACGACGAGATCCGCGCCTACATGGTCGACCGCTACGGCGACTTCGTCCTCTACCGGCCGCCGCTGCGGGCGCGCACGGCGCTCCTTTGGGGTGGCCCGTTCCTGCTGATCGCGCTGGGTGCCGGGGCGTTCTTCTTCGTCGTGCGCCGGCGGAAGACGGGCGTGGCCGCACCGGTCACCAAGGCGCGCCGCGACGAGCTCGAAGCATTGCTCGATGGGGCCGCGACGCCGTTGCCGCCATCGGCACCCGCGCCGCCCAGGAAAAAGGGCGGCCGCCCGTGACGAGACTCCGTCCGGCCTACTTCTGCAGGTCGCCCTTGATGTAGTCGATGATGCCTTTCAGGCGGCCGTCACTCATCGAGTTGGGCGGCATCGGCGAAGGCAGGTCCTTGTACTTCCTGGCATCGCCCATGCGGCCCTTAATGATGGTGGTGCTGGGGCTCACGGTGATGCGCAAGCTCTCGGCGGTCAGGTAACCAGCTCCGGGGTCTTCGCGACTGCGCGGGGCCTGGCGGGCTCGGCTTCCAGGTAGCCCAGCGCGCGGGAAACGTCGCGGGCCGCGGCCAGCGCCAGCTGCGCGATCTCGTCGCGACGGGCGCCGAGGATGCTCTTCTCCGCACCCCACACGCCGATCGCGGAAATCACGCCGCTGGTGCGGTCGCGCACCGGCACCGCGACGCCGCAAACGCCCAGACGGAACTCGCCGCGGTTGATGGCATACCCACGGGCGCGCGTTTCCTCGAGGTCCGCTTCGATGTCGCGGCGCCGCATCAGGGTGAGCGGCGTGAAGCGCTTCACGTGCGCGAAGGCGAGGTCCAGGGCTTCCGGCGCCATCCATGCGAGCATCGCCTTGCCGGTGGAGGTGACGCTTGCCGGGATGCGCGAGCCGATCGCGGTCATCGCCTTCAGCGGCTGCGCGCTGTCGACCTTGTCGACGTAGACGACGAAACCCGCGTCGAACACGGTGAGCTGCACCGACTCGCACGTTTCTTCGCAGAGCTTGCGCAGCCTCGGGTTGGCGACCGCGACCAGGTCGGTGTCGCGCACCAGCAACGATCCCATTTCCCACATCTTGAGCGTCGGCGAATAGAGGCTCGTGGTCGGGTCCTTCTGCACGTAGCCCAGGACGGACAGCGTGGAGAGGAGGCGATACACGTTCGGCTTGGTGAGCCCGAGCTGGCGCGAGAGCTCGGTCAGCCGCCGCGGCTGCCCCGAACGCACCAGGGCTTCGAGCAAATTCAGGGCTTTCTGGACGGTCTGTTCCATACCGGCCTCATCGTTTCGGACGCCGAGACGGCGGATCGTATCACAGCACCAACGGCCGAAGTCAGATCCTCGCGGGACGATTGGAGAGCTCGTTGTTGTCCTCTCCCTTCGCCGGAAAGTGGCGCTCGAGCAGCAGGCTCACGGCGCTCACGCCCGCGATCGCGCCCTCCTCGTAGCGGCCCTCGCGGAAGTGCGCCTCGATCATGCGGCAGATTCGCTGCCATTCATCGGCGCCGGCGCGCGCGTCGATGCCGCGGTCGGCCACCACCTCCACGCCGTGGTCGGCAAGCAGCAGGTAGATGAGAACGCCGTTGTTCTCCTCTGTGTTCCACACGCCGCGCTGCGCGAACACCTGCCTCGCCCGCTCGCGCGTCGAGAGCTCCGCCCACAACTGCGCCGAGGAGAGCTCTGCCTCGACCACGAAGCACACCTCGCCGCGATGCAGCTTCTCGTGCGCGGCGATCTCGCGCTCGATCGCGTCCATGGTGGCGACCGGGAACGCGCGCGCGGCCTGCATCGGGTTCATCAGGACGTGCCGCCAGAATCTCGCAAGCCGCATCACCAGCTCCCCGAGGCGCCGCCGCCGTCGAAGCCGCCACCGCCGCCGCCGAATCCGCCACCGCCGCCGAAACCGCCACCGCC
>JBKJTM010000041.1:0-2748 GCA_046590805.1 Usitatibacter sp. | reverse complement strand
TCCAGCTCAGCGTCTTCCTGGCGTCGACGATCGGGAACAGCGGCTCATCCATCTTCCGACCGGCGCAGTTGCGCTTCGCGATCTCTAGCGCCTCTGTGGAGAGCAGCAGCTTGTGGTCGCTGCGGTTCTTTGTGTCGCGCAGAAGTACCCTACCCGCTCGCTGGTCGACGTCTCCCACCCGGATCGGCGGGTACTTGTGCAGCTTGTGTCCGTGGATCTCCACGCCACGACAGCCCGTCAGCAACTGGAAGCGGTAGTTGCTTGGCGACAATCATCTTTGCCGGTCGACGACGAACGTGATTGCCGGTGGTGAGGAGTCGAAGGCGGCGTAGCCGCCGAAGACGACGAGCTACCGGCGGCGTCCGGTTGGTGGGGGTAGACGATGGCGGGCTCAGGTCTCAAGAAGAGGTCGGCCCAGTGCCAGGCACCCGAATCACCGATCAACAGGTACGCCTCTACATGAAGATCCGCAAGAGCAAGTCACAAGAGTTGGCCGCGGCCAAGGCCGGCATCAGCGAGCGCAGCGCACGCGGCATCGAGAGCATGGTTGAGCTGCCCTCACAGAATCCGCGCCGTTACTGGCGCTCGCGTGCCGATCCATTTGCACAGGTCTGGGACAGCGAGGTCGTGCCGCTGCTGCGCGGCGCGCCCAAGCTGATGGCCGTGACGCTGCTGCGCAAGCTCCAGGACGAGCACCCCGATAGCTTCCCCGATGGCGTGCTGCGAACGCTGCAACGCCACATCCGCCTGTGGCGGGCCTTGGAGGGACCGCCCAAGGAAGTGTTCTTCGCGCAGGACCACGCCCCCGGCCATCGGGGCCTGTCGGACTTCACCGCGATGGGCGAGTTGCGCGTCACGATCGCCGGTGCGCCGTTCGCCCACATCCTGTACCACTTCGTGCTCGCCTTCTCGCGCTGGGAGCACGCCGAGGTGGTCGAAGGCGGCGAGAGCTTCGAGGCTCTCTCCAAGGGGCTGCAGAACGCCCTGTGGCAAGCGGGCGGCGCGCCGCAGGAGCACAGAAGCGACAGCCTCTCGGCGGCGTTCAAGAACCTGGCCGAAGAAGAAGACTTCACCGTGCGCTACACGGCGCTGCTGGATCACTACGGCATGGCGGCAACGCGCAACAACCGGGGCTTGAGCCACGAGAACGGCAGCGTCGAGGCCTCGCACCGGTACCTGAAGGAGGCCCTCGAGCAGGCGCTCCTCCTGCGCGGCCACCGCGACTTCGACGATCGTGCGGCCTACGAAGCGTTCGTGCGCGAAGCCGTGATGCGCCGCAACCGCCGCAACGCGGCGGCGTTCCGCATCGAGCGCGAGCAACTGCAGGATCTGCCCGAGCGGCGCACCACCGACTTCGTCGAGGAAGAAGCCCGCGTCACGCGCTGCGGCACCTTCACCGTCCGAGGGATCCTCTACAGCGCGCCGTCACGCCTGATCGGGCATCGCCTGAAGGTACGTCTCTACAGCGACCGGCTCGACTGCTACCTCTCCGGCGCCCTCGTGCTCGCCCTGGCGCGCGGGACGCGCTCGCCGATCAACGGGCGCGGCCGGATGATCGACTACCGGCACTTCATCGACGCCCTGAAGCGCAAGCCCCAGGCGTTCAAGGGGCTGGTGTTCCGAGACGAGCTGTTCCCGCGCGAGGCGTACCGCCGGACGTGGGAGCAGCTCGAGCAGAAGCTGACGCAGCGCCAGGCCTGCCAGACGATCGTCGCTCTGCTCGAGATGGCCGCCCGCGACGGCGTCGAAGGCGCTCTGGCCGAGCGGCTCGAGGGGCTCCTGGCAGCGGGCGACTTGCCCGACGTGAAGCGGCTGCGCGAGGAGTTCGCCCCGCGCAAAGCCGAGCTGCCGCAGGTCACCGTCGAGATCCCGACAGCGAGCTCCTATGACGCGCTGCTGCCGAGCGCGCAAGCCGACGCGCAAGAGGAGGTGGCAGCATGAACGCCGCATCCTTCGAGCTTGGGCGCAACGCGCTCATGCTGAGCGAGCTGCGGCTGCCCACGATCAGGCGGCTGTGGCAAGAGTTCGCCGAACGCTCGGACAAGGAGGGCTGGCCGGCGGGTCGCTTCCTGGCTGGCCTGCTGGAGCATGAAGTGGCCGAACGTGCCAAGCGGCGCATCGAGCGCCACCGGGCCGAGTCGCAGCTCGATCCGACCAAGACGCTCGCCAGCTTCGAGTTCGCGGAGGTGCCGACGCTGTCCAAGGCGCACGTGATGGCGCTGGCCAGCGGCGACGCCTGGCTCGACCGGGGCGCCTGCGTTCTAATCTTCGGTCCGCCCGGCGCCGGCAAGAGCCACATTGGTTGCGGCATCGGCCACGCGCTGATCGACGCCGGCTACCGCGTCCTCTACCGGCGAACCAGCGAACTCGTGCAGCGCCTGCAGGCCGCTCGCCAGGGCCTGCAGCTGCCGCAGGCCCTGGCCAAGCTCGACCGCTACGACCTGCTCATCCTCGACGACCTGTCGTATGTCCGCAAGGACCAAGCCGAGACCAGCGTGCTGTTCGAGCTGATCGCCGAGCGCTACGAGCGGCGCAGCATCCTGATCACGGCCAACCAGCCGTTCTCGGGCTGGGACAACGTCTTCCCCGATCCGGGCATGACCGTGGCTGCGATCGACCGGCTGGTCCATCACTCGACGATCTTCGAACTCCACCAAGTCGAGAGCTACCGCGCCAAGCAGGCAGCCCGGCAGCAAAAGACTCAGCGCGACACCGACAAGGCCAACCGCCGGCGTCAACCATCAAGCC
>JBKJTM010000288.1:0-8141 GCA_046590805.1 Usitatibacter sp. | reverse complement strand
CGGGGAAGTCGATGATCCGCTCCGGCTACGACGTGAAGCTCTCCTCGGGGCTGATCGCCGCGGGAGGCACGCTCGGCATCCTGATCCCGCCCTCGATCATGCTGGTGGTGATGGGGCCGGTGCTGGAAGTGCCGGTGACGACGCTGTTCGCGGCGGCGATCGTGCCGGGCATCATGTTGGCGCTCCTCTTCACCGGCTACGCGATGATCCGCTGCTGGATCAACCCGTCGCTCGGGCCGCCGCTACCGCTTTCGGAGCGGCCCACCAGCATGATGGAGGTGTGGAAGGAGTTTTTCCTCGGCTTGGTGCCGCCCGCGGTGCTGGTGCTCTCCGCGCTCGGCAGCATCGTCTTCGGGCTCGCGACGCCCACCGAGGGCGCGGCCTGCGGCGCCGTGGGCTCGCTCCTGCTCACCGCGGCCTACGGCAAGCTCACCTGGCGCAACTTCAAGGACGCGCTGGTAAAGACGCTGGAGATCTCGGTGCTGATCCTGTTCCTCTGCGCCGCTTCCAACTTCTTCGGCGCGGTGTTCGCCAGGCTCGGCACGCCGACGATGATCACCGATGCGCTCCTCGCGCTCGACGTCCACCCGTACGTAATGCTGCTCATCATCATGGCGGTCATCTTTCTCATGGGCTGGCCGCTCGAGTGGGTGCCGATCGTGCTGATCGTGGTGCCCTTCCTGCTGCCGCTGGTGGACAAGCTGGGTTTCGACAAGACCTGGTTCGGCATCCTGGTGGCGGTCAACCTGCAGACCGCCTGGCTCTCGCCGCCGGTGGCGATGTCGGCCTACTTCTTGAAGGGGGTGGTGCCGCAATGGGAGCTGGGCGACATCTACAAGGGGATGATGCAGTTCATGGTCCTGCAGCTGATCGGCCTCGCGCTCTGCATCGGCTTCCCGCAGATCGTCATGTGGCTGCCGAACTATATCTACGGCAAGTGATGCACTCCTAAGACATGGCCAGCGAATATCTGAAGAAGGCGGCGAAGACACCCGAGACCGAATCCGGCAATGCCCGCAAGGTGGTCGATGAGATGCTCGCGCAGATCGAGGCGCGCGGCGAGGACGCGGTGCGCGAGTACGCGCGCAGCCTCGACCAGTGGACCGGCGAGATCCTGATGAGCTCGCAGGAGATCGAGCGGCGCACGCGCGCGGTGGACCCCAAGGTCAAGCAGGACATCGAATTCGCCACCGGGCAGGTGCGTCGCTTCGCGCTCGCCCAGCTCGACTCGATGCGGGAGTTCTCGGTGGAAGTGAGTCCGGGGCTTTCCGCGGGCCAGCGGCTCATTCCGGTGAACGTGGCCGGCTGCTACGTGCCCACGGGCCGCTATGCTCACATCGCCACCGCGTACATGACGGTCGCCACCGCCAGGGCGGCGGGCGTCCCCACGGTGATCGCCTGCTCCACGCCCTTCCAGGGCGGCGGCGTGCATCCCCATGTGCTCTACGCCATGAAGGTGGCGGGCGCTGACCAGGTGATGACGCTGGGCGGCGTGCAGGCGATCGCGACGCTCGCCTACGGCCTCTTCACCGGCAAGCCTGCCGACATCGTGGTGGGCCCCGGAAACAAGTTCGTCGCCGAAGCCAAACGCGCGCTCTTCGGCAAGGTCGGCATCGATGTCTTCGCGGGCCCCACGGAGATCGCGATCATCGCCGACGATTGCGCCGACCCGGCGCTGGTCGCGAGCGATCTCGTCGGGCAGGCCGAGCACGGGCACGAGTCTCCGGCCTGGCTCTTCACCACCTCACGCGAGCTAGCCGTCGAGGTCATGAAGCGCGTGCCGATGCTCATCGGGGCGCTGCCCGCCACCGCCCGCGACGCCGCGGCCGCTGCCTGGCGCGACTACGGCGAGGTGATCCTGTGCGCTGACCGCGAGGAGATGGCCCAGGTCTCCGACCGCCATGCCGCCGAGCACCTGGAGGTCCACGCACGCGACCTGGACTGGTGGCTTGCGCGCCTCACCTGCTACGGCTCGCTCTTCCTCGGCGAGGAGACCACCGTTGCCTTCGGCGACAAGGCGTCGGGGCCGAATCATGTGCTGCCGACACGCGGCGCCGCGCGGTATTCGGGCGGCCTGTCGGTGCACAAGTTCATCAAGACGGTCACCTGGCAACGCATGACGCGGGAAGCGAATCGCGACATCGCCCAGGCCACGGCGCGCATCTCGCGGCTGGAAGGCATGGAGGCACACGCGCGCACCGCCGATGACCGGCTGGCGAAGTACTTCCCCGACCAGCGCTTCGAGCTGGGAAAGCCGGTCGAGAGCTGACGCCGATGGCCGCGCCGGCGCTCTTCGACCTCGACGGACGGGTGGCGCTCGTGACCGGCGCAAGCTCCGGGATCGGCCGCGAGATCGCGCGGGCGCTGGCCGAGGCGGGTGCCGCCGTGGTGCTGGTGGCCCGCCGCGGGCGGGAGCTGCAGGCCGCGCGAGACGAGATTGTGCGCGGCGGCGGCCGCGCCGCCACCCTCGAGGCGGATCTCGCCGACCGCGCGGCGCTGCGGCGGGCGGCGAATGAATCGCCGGCCGCCTTCGGCGCCCCCGACATCCTGGTGAATGCCGCGGGCATCAATATCCGCAAGCCGATGCTCGAAGTGAGCGAAACCGACTGGGACGCGGTGCTCGCGATCAACCTCAACGCGCCCTTCCTGCTCGCCCAGGCGCTCGCGCCCGCGATGATCGCGAAGGGATGGGGCCGGATCATCAACATCGCCTCGCTGCAGTCGCAGCGTGCGCTGCCGCAGGGCGCCTCCTACGGCGCCTCCAAGGGTGGCGTGGCGCAGCTCACGCGCGCGCAGGCAGAGGCATTCTCCCGCCACGGCGTGAACGCCAACGCGATCGCGCCCGGGTTCTTCGCCACCGAGCTCACCGCGCCGGTGGTGAACGACGCCGCGCGCTGGAAGAAGATGGCGGAAAGCACCTTCATCGGCCGCAACGGCGAGCTCGCGGACCTGCGCGGCGCCGCTGTCTTCCTCGCGAGCCGCGCCTCCGACTACGTCACCGGCCAGATCCTCTTCGTCGACGGCGGATTCTCCGCCGGCTGAAAAATGAATTGGTACCAGGTTACATTTCCGGCGAAATGTAACCTGGTACCAATTCTTTCAACTAGGGCCCCTGCAGAGCCGAGATCGCGAAGCCGAGGCCGATGATCATGTAGCCCATGATCGCGGCGAGCGCCGGCGCCGCGAGCTCCGCCCCGCCCTGCCCGAGCCCGGGCGCGTAGGTGAGGAAGAGGCCGAAGTAGAACGCGAACGAGCCGATCACCCACAGCGTGACCCAGGCGAAGAGCTTGGCGAGGACCATCGCGCGGCCGGACTTGGCCACCGCGAAGCGGTAGATCGAGCCCGCCACCAGCACCGCCGGCAGCCCGAGCGCCACGTACCAGGAAGCATCGAGCGCGCGCCGCAGGACGATCTTCAGCGGACGGATGAAGTGCGGGTGCTGCGAGAGGATCGCCTCCCAGTCGAGGAAGATGTACGCCGCGACCGCCGCCATCACCAGCAGCAGGCCGGCGAGGATCAGGCGCGCGGCGAGGCTCACCGACGCCGCGCCTTTGCGAACGCCTCCACCTCGAAGCAGTTGTTGCGGTAGGGGTCCCGACCAAGGAAGACCTGCACCAGGCTCGAGCCCAGGTACAGCGGGAAGAAGAAAAGCCCCCAACGCTCGTACTGGCGCACGTGCACGTGTTCGTGCGCCCGCGCATGGGCAAGGACCGCGTGGTCGAGCCCGACGATCACGTGCCCGAGGGTGATGGCGCCGAATCGCAGGCCTTCGGGCAGCCGCAGGATGAGCGAGCGCACGTGGCCGCCCGCCACCTCGAGCGCGCCGTCGACGACCCGGGCGCGCGCGCCGGTGGCGAGCGCGAGCGCCCCGAGCAGCATGCCCACGAGCGAGGCCGGCGACACCCACAGGTAGCGCAGCAGCTTCACGGCGCTTTCGGTGGAGCGGGAGCGGGGTCCGCGGGTGATTGGGCCCGGGCCGACGCCGGGGCGACGTCCGCGGAAGGCAGTGCCGGCCCCGCTGCTGACGTCGGCTGGAACTGCGCGTCGCCCATCTGCCACAGCAGGAACGAGTAGATGTCGGCCAGCTCCTCGGAGCGCTGCGCACGGCTGGCCGCCGCGCCATGGCCGGCATTGAAGTCGACGCGCAGCAGCACCGGCTTGCCGCCGGGCGATGCCGCCTGCAGGCGCGCGGCCATCTTGCCCGGCTGCCATGCATCGACGCGCGGATCGTTCATCCCCGCGGTGAGCAGCACCGCCGGATACGGCGTGCCGTCCTTCACCAGGTGGTACGAGGACATCACGCGCAGCGCCTCCAGGCCCTCGGGCGTCGCCGCGCTGCCGAACTCCGGTATGTTCGCGGGTCCGTTGGCGGAGCGCTCGAAGCGCAACATGTCCATCACCGGCACCCGCGCCACCACCGCCGCGAAGAGGCCCGGCCTCCTCACCAGCGAACCGCCGGCGGGAATGCCGCCCGCGCTCGTGCCCTGAAGCGCCAGGCGCGAGGGCTGGGTGAAGCCGTAGGCCACGAGGAACTCGCACACCGAGAGCGTATCGAGGATGGTGTTGAGCTTGGTGCCACGGCGCCCCGCCGCGTGCCATTCCTCGCCGTATTCGCCTCCGCCGCGCACGTGCGCCATGGCAAGGACCCCGCCGCGCTCCAACCACGCGAGGTGAGCGGGGTCGAACCGCGGCGAGAGCGAGGAGCCGTAGCTGCCGTACACGTTGACGAGCGTCGGGTTCTGCTTGTCCAGGCGCGTGCTCTTTCGATAGACGAGCGTGACCGGGATCTTGGCGCCGTCGTGGCCCGGCGCGTAGAGGCGCACCTCGTCCATCTCCGCGAACTCCACCGGCGACGGCGGCTGGACCTGCGTCTTGCGGATGCTGCCGCTGCGGGCCTCGACCTGCACCACCACCGGGGGATCGATCCATCCCTGCATCCGCAGCAGCGCGCCCGGCGTGTGTGGATGGGTCACCAGCTGCGAGATCGCGATGTCGAACGGCGTGCGGACGTATTCCGCCGGTTTCGACCCCAGCAGCCCGAAATTCATGCGCTCGAGGCGATCCACGCCCCCGACCATCGTCCTCAGGTAGATCGCATCGCGGGCGATGCCGAAATCCTCGATCACCGACTCGCCCTGGGGCACGGCCACCTTCGCCGCGGCGAGGCTGTGCGCGTCGCCATTCACCCGCAACAGGCGCCGGCGAGGCGAATCGCGCCGCGACAGCAGGTAGAGGTCGTCGCGCCACCCCTCGATCGCGAGCACCTGGTCTTCGTGGCCGGCGAGCTTGTGCCAGCGCGGCTTGCCCGCGGCGAGGTCGCGCTGCAACGTCACGTGCACCGCGAGCTCGCGCCGCACGCCCTCGCGCGCCACCGCATAGGCGAAGCGCGAATCGAGCGGCAGGTGAACCCACGGGCGCACGAACTCCGGCACGTCGCGCGCGCCGCCCACACCGGGCGCGAACACGATCTCGTCCTTCGCCGTGTCCCGCCCCAACTCGTGGCGGTAGAGCCGGACGTTGGCGTTGCGCCCGGCTCCGGCCTGGCCCTCGGGGATGCGGGCGTAGTAGAACGAGCGGGCATCGGGATGCCAGGCGAGCCGCGTGTTGTAGCGGGCTCGGTCGATCTCGAGCGGCAGCACGCGCGCGCCGTCCACCGCCACCACGCGCAGCGTCGAGTCCTCGGTGCCGCCGGCGGAGATGCCGTAGGCAACGTGCCTGCCGTCGGGCGACGGGGTGAACCAGTCGATGGACGCGGGTTGCGAACCCTGGTCGTGGCGCGCCGGATCGACGATCACCCGCTCCGCGCCCGCCAGGCCCTCGCGCACGCAGAGCACCGGGACCGGGCGCTGCGGCTCGAGCTTGAGGTAGAAGACGCGGGAGGTGGTGACCGCCACGCGGGTGATGGTGGTCGCACCCGCGGAGAGGGCGCGCACGCGCTCCAGCATCGCGCCGCGCCCCGGGATCGCGTCGAGCGAGGCTCGCGCCTTCGCCGCCTGGTCGCGGAAGAACGCCTGCGTCCGCGGATCGCCGGAGTCTTCGAGATACCGGAACGGATCGTCGGGCGTGGGTTCGGCGGCGTGGGCTACGTTCAGGCAAAAGGCCATGAAAACGCAGATGAACGCAGAGGTAGCGCCCTTTGCGTCGGTAACTCTCATCCGGCTACATTCGTGAACTGCAGTGCCGCCAAACGGGCGTAGAGCCCGCTCTCGGCGACCAGGGAGGCGTGATTGCCGGTGGCGACGATGCGCCCGTGGTCCATCACAACGATCCGGTCGGAGGACTTGACGGTCGCGAGACGGTGCGCAATGACGAGCGTGGTGCGGCCCTTCATCAGCATCTCGAGCGCCATTTGTACCGCCTTTTCGCTCTCGGCGTCGAGGGAGCTGGTGGCCTCGTCGAGGAGCAGGATCGAGCGGTCGGCGAGGATGGCGCGGGCGATCGCGATCCGCTGCCGTTGCCCGCCCGAGAGCTTGACCCCGCGCTCGCCCAGGGGCGTGTCGATGCCCTGCGACAGCCGCTCGGTGAAATCGAGCGCGAAGGCCGCCTGCAGTGCCGCGCGCACTTCCGCCTCGCTTGCTTCCGGTCTGCCGTAACGCACGTTGTCGGCGATGCTCGCGGCGAAGATCACCGGGTCCTGCGCTACGACTGCGACGCGGCGGCGCAGTTCCCGCGGATCGGCATCGCGGGCGTCGACGCCGTCGATGGCCACGCGGCCCGACTCCGGGTCGTAGAAGCGCAGCAGCATCTGGAAGACCGTGGTCTTGCCCGCGCCCGACGGTCCCACCAGCGCCACGTGCTCGCCCGGATCCACCCTGAGCGTGAAGTCCGCGAGGGCCGCGGTGTCGGGGCGCGACGGATAGTGGAAGGTGACCGATTCGAACGCAACCCGCCCCTGCGGCGACGGCAGCGTGGCCGGGGCCGCGGGCGCCTTGATGCGCGGCTCGGTATCCATGAGCTCGACCAGCCGGTCGGAGGCGCCCGCGGCGCGCTGCAGCTCGCCATAGACCTCGGCCAGGACGAAGGTCGCGTTGGCCACGATCACCGCGTAGAAGATGAAGGCGGTGAGGCTCCCGGCGGAAAGCCGCCCGGCGAACACGTCGTGCGCCCCGACCCAGAGGAGGATGCCCACGGCGCCGAACGCGAGCACGATCACCGCGGCGATGAGGAGCGCAAGCACCGCGGAGCGCTCGATCGCCACCCTGAAGACCGCCTCCACGCGCTCGCCGAAGGTGGCGCTCTCGCGCGCCTCGTGCGCGAACGCCTGCACCGTGCGCACCTCGTGCAGCGTCTCGTCGATGTGGCTGGAGACGTCGGCCACCCGGTCCTGGACGGCGCGCGAGAGCTTGCGCAGCCGCGAGCCGATGAGCACGATCGGCAGCAGCACCAGCGGCATGCCCGCGAGCGCCAGCACGGTGAGCTTGGTGCTGGTGAAGAAGAGCATCACGAGGCAGCCGGCGAGGGTGATCGCCATGCGCAGCGCGTAGAGGAGCGTGCCGCCCATCACCGCCTCGATGAGCGTCACGTCGTTGGTGACGCGCGACGAAACCTCCCCGGTGCGGGCTTCCTCGTAGAACGCGGGCGAGAGCTTCAGCAGGTGGTCGTAGACGCGCCGGCGCAGGTCGGCGGTGAAGCGCGCGCCGATCCAGTAGACGTTGTAGACGCGGAACCAGGTGAGGATGCCGAGCGCGAAGATGAGCCCGGCGAGCATGGCGAGCGTATGGTCGAGCAGGTGCTCTTGCCCGCGGGTGAAGCCCTCGTCGATCACCATCTTCAGGCCCTGCCCGATCGCGAGCACCATCGCCGCCGACAGCACGATCGCGACGAACGCGACCGCGATGCGCTTGCGGTGCGGAAGGAGGAGCCGGAAGAGCGGGAGAAGCCTGCGCAGGTGCGTTGCCTTGCGAGGCCCCTCTAGCCGCCGCGCTTGATGATCGGGCGCGAGACCGTGCCGGACACCGAGAAGGCGCCCCGGTCGGAGGCGACCTGGGAGCGGATCTCTATCGACAGGCGGCCCGCGATGTTGCTGTTGGAACTCACGTCGATGTTGCCGCTGCCGCGCAGCACGCCACCTTGCAGGCTCACCTGCTTGAACGACGCCCGATGGTCGACCGAGGCGAGCTCGCCGCTGAGCTCAGCGAACT
>JBKJTM010000285.1:0-4318 GCA_046590805.1 Usitatibacter sp. | reverse complement strand
CGCGCAAAACGCTCGAAGTCGATCTTGAGGCTGTAGGCCGAGGCCCCGGCGATGATCAGCTTGGGCTTGTGCTCGTGAGCCAGACGCTCCATGGCGTCATAGTCGATGGCTTCCTTGGCGTCGAGCCCATAGCTCACCACCTTGAACCACTTGCCGCTCATGTTGAGCGGCATGCCGTGCGTCAGGTGCCCGCCTTCGGCCAGGCTCATGCCCATGATGGTGTCGCCGGGTTGCAGCAGGCCAAAGAAGACGGCCTGGTTGGCCTGCGAGCCCGAATGCGGCTGCACGTTGGCGTACTCGGCGCCGAAGAGCCTCTTCACGCGATCGATCGCCAGCTGCTCGGCCACGTCCACGAACTGGCACCCGCCGTAGTAACGCTTGCCGGGATAGCCCTCGGCGTACTTGTTGGTGAGGACGCTACCTTGCGCGGCGAGCACCGCGGGGCTCGCGTAGTTCTCGGAGGCGGTCAGCTCGATCCCCTCTTCCTGGCGGCGAAGCTCCGACTGGATCGCGACCCAGAGCTCGGGATCGATGTCGGCGATGCGGGTCGAGTCGGCGAACATGGCTAGAAGTCTTTGAAAGAGCGGAAATTTTATCACGCACACCGGCTACGGCCGGAACCCGTCGACGATCGAGCCGTCTTCCAGCACGCAGAGGTGCGGCAATTCGAGGTTGCGCAGCCATGCGAGGCCCTCGTCCCGGCCCTTCAGCATCGCGATGGTGGTGGCGCTTCCGGCCACGAGGCAGCTCGCCCCATGTACGGTGACCGACTGGAAGCCGCGCGCCGCGCGCCCGCTGCGCGGGTCGAGCACGTGGCAGTGGCGCACCCCGTCCACCTCGATGAAGCGCTCGTAGTCACCGCTGGTCGCGATGGCGCCCGAGGACACCGGAAGCGTGGCGAGGAGCGCGCCCTCACGGCGCGGATGCCGAATGCCGACCTGCCATGGCGTGCCTTCGGGCTGCGGTCCGAGGATCGAGACGTCGCCCGCGAGATTCACCAGCGCGGACTCGCAACCCGCATCGCGCAACACCAGCGCCGCGCGGTCCACCGCGTACTCCTTTCCGAAGCCGCCGAAGTCGAGCTCCATGCCTTCGATCGGAAGACGCACCGTGGAGGCGTCGAGCTCGACGCGCTGCCATCCGATGAGGCGCGTGACGGCGTCGAGGGCCGCGGCATCGGGCACGCGCGCGCGATCGAAACGCCATGCCCGCCGCAGCACGCCCGAGGTCGCGTCGAAGAGACCGCCGCTCTCGCGATGGCAGGCGCCGGCGTATGCGAGGAGGCCCGCGGTCTCGGCGTCGATGGCGACCGGCTCGCCTCCCGCCTGCGCGTTGATGGTGGAAACGACGCTATCGGGACGATAGCGCGAGTACTTGGACTCGATCCTCGCCACCTCCGCGATGGCGAGATCGGCCGCGCGCTTCGCGGTATCCGCATCGACTCCCTGGACCTGGATCTCGTTCTCGGCCGCCATTGCGCGAAACGCGAAGCGGTGCGGACCCATGAAGATCAGAATTCGTGCGCGATGCTCACGATTCCATAGTAAGCGCGCAGGGTCTCGAAGGCGGGGGTGCCGCCGCCGGCGCGCAGCGACCGGGAGTTGTGCATGTAACCGGCGGTCGCTTCCACCGTGGTGCCGCCCTCGAACCGGGCGATCAGCTTGAGCGACGGCGTGAGGCCGCCGAACGCGGCCAGGCGCTGGTCGCTCGAGTGCACCCGCGGCTCGGGGCGCGCGTTGGTGGGCGAATAGAAATCGGCCGCGGTCTGCGTGTAGTAGCGAAGGCCGGGGCGGATCGACCAGCGGCCGCCCAGCGACTGCTCCCACGCCATCTCGAGCGTGTGCGCGCGCACGCCCCAGTCGTCGCGATAGAAACGGTAGTCGGCCTGCAGCGTGCCGGCCGCGGCCGGGGAATGCCGCCGGTAGCGCGTGAGCCAGGAGAGCGTGTCGCGGGCCGAAGGGCGCTTGTCCGTCGTGAGCAGCGGCAGCCCTTGCCCGGGCGGAAAGAACGTGAGGGTGATCTTGTAGGGATCGTTGTAGAACCCCTCGCCCCGGGTCGCGGTGAGGGTGCTCTGCACCGCGGAGAGTTGCGACAGCACCTGGGTCACGCCCACCAGGTACTCGCGCGTGCGGCGGCCCTCGTCCAGCCGCGGATCGTCGGAGGAGCCGACCCGGTCGCTGGAGCGGCCGAAGCCCGCGATCAGCGTGGTGTTGCGCTGGTTCAGGTCGTAGCGCGCCTCGATTCCGAAGGCGTGGGAAATGTAATCCTCCTCGCGCGACACCGCCCGCGAGACCGACAACGTTCCCTCGCCGAAGCGCCGCGACACCTTCGCGTCCCACGTGTTGCGCCGGTCGTCGATGGAGGCGCCGGTGATGGTCTGCACCGCCGTGCCCGTGCGATTGGAGACGAGCTGCGGCGAGGCGCCGCTCACGATGTCCACGGCCCCACTCGCCGCGACCTCCCAGTCCTCGCCGATGCGGGCCTTGGCCCAGACGATCGGCTCGGTGACCTTCATCAGGCCGCGCTCCTGGTAGCTCAGCACGGCGACGCCGATTTCGCCGATCTCGGCAGCTCCCGCGCGTGCGGGAACGACGAGGATGGGCAAGGCGAGCGCGGCGTGCATCAGGGCTGAGAGAACCGCACCCTCTTCCCGGCCCTCTCCCTGAGGAGAGGGAGAATCCCTAGTTGCAGCCACACCCGCCCCCGCCGACCGAAGCTCCACCGCTGGCCGCTTCCTTCGCGGGGAAGGTCTTCTCCATCGCCTTCGCGAACCCTGTCGACGGCTCGAAGGCCATGTCGGGCCTGGCAAGGTAGCCGCGCTGGTAGGGCGCCACGGGAGCGCAGCCCGCCGCCAGCACCAGAACGAGGCACGCAAGGCTCCTCACGCGGGTTCCTTCAGGAGCTCCTCGATCTCGCGCTCCAGGGCGCGGGAGGTCTCCACGGTGAAGCCGCGATGCACCTTGCGGACTACACCCTTCCTGTCGATGAGGTAACCGCTCGGC
The DNA here is from genome assembly GCA_046590805.1 of Usitatibacter sp. Classification (GTDB taxonomy): domain Bacteria; phylum Pseudomonadota; class Gammaproteobacteria; order Burkholderiales; family Usitatibacteraceae; genus Usitatibacter. The sequence continues at coordinate 1,316 of JBKJTM010000285.1, read as the reverse complement.
ATCGCCTTCACGTCGAACGCCTTGGCGACCGCGTCCTGCTCGTCGCGGGCCAGCGGAAAGCCCACCGGGACGCGCTTCAGGAACTTCTGCGCGTCCTCGGCCGAGGTGTCCTTGTTGACGCCTATCACCGTGAGCCCGGCAGCCGAGTGCTTCCTGTAGAGCGAATCGAGCGCCGGCATCGACAGCCGGCACGGCACGCACCATGACGCCCAGAAGTCCACGTACACGACGCGGCCCCTGAGGGAGGCGATCGCCGGCGGCGGGTTGGCGCTGCCCAGGCGCGGAAGGCTCACCGTGGGAGCGACGCCACCACTCTCGACCGCGACGACCGGCGTGCAGGCGAGGAGCGCGGCCAGGACGAGGGCGGCGCGCATCAGAAGGGCTGCCGGGTGATGGTCTTGGTCACGCGGACTCCGTCGACGGTGAAGGCATAGGTGCCGTTGTTGCGGTCGGTGAACGTGAGCGTGGCAAGCCCGACCTGGGTCACCCTTACCAGCAACGGGTTGAAGGTGGGATTGTTGAGCGCCGGACCCGCCACCCGATAGATCGCCCCGCTGTAGACCAAGGGCGAGCTCCAGGTGCCGCCGGGAAGGACGAACCACGTCGCGCGGTTGGGCGGCTCGTAGGTATACATGACCCCGAACACCACGTTGGACGGATGCTGGATCAGGTTTAGCCCCCATCCCGACTCCGCGGGATCCCACCAGAGATCGGTGAAATCGAACGCGGGGATGGCCGGCTGCGGGTTCGGATTGGCGAGCTGCAGCAGGTATTGCGCGATGTCGGCGATGTCCGCGTCCGTGACCACCGAGCGCAGGAAGCTCATCGCCGGGACCCCGCCGTTGATGGCGGCGCGGATGAGGGACGGGTTGCCGGCGCCCCGCTCCGCCCCGCCCACGGGCGGTGAGCCGTGGCAGGAGATGCAATAGGCCTGGTAGAGCAGCTGGCCGTTGGCCGCGCTCTGTGCGGCGGCGGGCGTGGCGGCGAGGCCGGCGGCAAGCAGGGCCGCGGCGGCGAGGTAACGGTAGTCCATCATCCGCATGAACATAGCATGGGGGCTCGATATTCCCCTGAAGACATCTCCCCGCCCTCCCCTATAATCCCGCTGACCCTTTCGACGAGGCGACCGGTGGGATTCCTGATCCGCATTTCGAGGATCATCGATGCGATCAACGACCGCCTCGGTGGGCTCGCCAACTGGATGGTGCTCGCCGCCTGCCTGATCAGCGCCGCCAATGCGATGTCACGCTACGCCTTCGACCTCTCGTCGAACGCCTGGCTCGAGATCCAGTGGTACCTGTTCGCGGCGATCGTGA
>JBKJTM010000436.1:0-2642 GCA_046590805.1 Usitatibacter sp. | reverse complement strand
GCTGAACGATGTGCGCGGGCTGGATGAAGCGGCGCTGCCCCTCATCGTCGAGCGCTATGCCGCGCTCGCGCAGCCGGCGGGCGAGGCGCTGCGGCGGCCATTGCCGCAGCCGCGTTTGAGGATCGATCCCGAATCCGGCGAAGCGACCCTCGCCAAGCACCGCCTCGACGTCTCGCGCCCCGTCGCCGCTTTCGCGCCCGGCGCCGAGTACGGTCCGGCGAAGCGCTGGCCGGCGCGGCATTTCGCATCGCTCGCGAAGACGCTCTCGGCGCGCGGCTGGCGGGTGTGGCTGCTGGGATCGGCGAAGGACGCCGAGGTCACCGCCGAGATCCAGGCGCTCGCCGGCGGCATCTGCGTGGACCTCGCCGGGCGCACGTCGCTCGTCGAAGCGATCGACCTGCTGTCGCTCGCCGCAAGAGTGGTGACCAACGATTCGGGGCTGATGCACGTTGCCGCCGCGCTCGACCGGCCGATCGCGGCGATCTTCGGCTCGTCCAGCCCCGCGTTCACGCCGCCGCTCGCCGCGGGCGCGCGCGTGATCTCGCTCAAGCTCTCCTGCAGCCCGTGCTTCGCGCGCGTCTGCCCGCTGGGACACACCAACTGCCTCGAGACCCTGGAGCCCGCGCGGGTGCTGGAGACGTTCGAGTGAAGTACGCGATCGATGCCGACATCGCGGTCGCGGCGACGCTGCCCGGGTCCTTCTACTCGGATGCGGACGCATTCGCGGCGATGCGCGACAGCGTCTTCGCGCGAACCTGGCAGTGGCTCGGCGACGTGGAGGACGTGACCGAGCCGGGGTCGCTGTCGCCGCGCGGTCTGCTGCCCGGCTACCTCGACGAGCCGCTCGTCCTCGCACGCGATGGCGAGGGGATGCTCCGCTGCCTCTCCAACGTCTGCACCCATCGCGGCAACATCCTCGTGGCCGCGCCCTGCCGCGGGCGCGAGATCCGCTGCGGGTACCACTCGCGCCGCTTCGACCTCGCCGGGCGGATGACCTTCATGCCGGAGTTCACGCAAGCGCGCGGCTTTCCCACGCCCGCGGATGACTTGCCGCGATTGGCCTTCGGCGAGTGGGCCGGGCAGGCGTTCGCGTCTCTCGCGCCGGCCGCACCGCTGGAGGACTTCCTCGCCGGCGTGCGCGCGGGCATCGAAGCCGACGCGCTCGAGGGGCTGCGGCACGATCCGGCCCGCGATCGCGAGTTCACCGTCGCAGCGCACTGGGCCCTCTACGTCGACAACTACCTCGAGGGATTCCACATCCCCTTCGTGCATCCCGGCCTGAACGATGTCGTGGACACCGCAACCTATGCGAGCGAGCTGCATGCGTGGTCCAACCTGCAGCTCGCGCATGACAAGGCGGGCGGGGTCGCCGCGCGCTACTGGTGGGTTTTCCCCAACCTGATGCTCAATTTCTATCCGTGGGGCCTGTCCCTCAACGTCGTGCAGCCGCTCGCGATCGACCGCACCCGCGTCCTCTTCCGCTCCTTCGTGCGCGATGCCTCGAAACTGGAGTCGGGCGCCGGCGCCGGGCTCGACCGAGTCGAGGCCGAGGACGAGGCGATCGTCGAGGCGGTGCACCGCGGCATGCGCTCGCGCCTCTACACCCGCGGCCGCTACTCCCCCACCCGCGAGCGCGGCGTCCACCACTTTCGCCGCCTCCTGGTGGCGTTCTAAAAATCGACTCCGACACCATTTTTTTTATCAATTTCTCCAGCCATTCCAATGCCTTACAATCGTGCGACGATCCAGAACCGCCAACTGAAAATAGGTGTCTGACACCAATTATGAAAATCCGCGCCCTCGCCCTGTGTGTCCTGCTGGCTGCGCCGCAGGCCCTTGCCGCCAATCCGGAGCACGCCAAGTCGGTCCAGGCGTGGCGCGAACGCGCCGAGCAGGGCCTGCGCCGCGACAACGGCTGGCTCACGCTCGCCGGGCGCTTCGTGATGAAGCCCGGGGTCAACACCTTCGGCACCGGTGAGGGCAACGACATCGTCTTCCCAAGGGGCCTCGGCGCGGAGCGCATGGGCACCATCACGGTCGAGCCCGGCAGCGTAAAGGTGAAGCTCGCCGACGGGGTCACGCTCACCAAGGACGGCCAGTCGTTCACCGAGCGCGAGATGGGCACGAAGAGCGACGCCCGCGACTGGGTGCAGATGGGGCGCGCGTCGTTCCACGTGATCGAGCGCGACGGCCGCTACATCCTTCGCCTCGCCGACAACGAAAGCGACGTGCGCAAGCGCTTCGGCGGCCGCGTCTGGTACGACGTGAAGGACGCCTATCACGTGAAGGCGAATTACGTCCCCTACGACCCGCCGCGCAAGATCGCGATCGTGAACGTGCTCGACGAAGTCTCCGACGAGCCCGCGCCCGGCTACGTGGAGTTCAGGGTGAACGGCAAGACCCACCGCCTCGACGCGGTCGGCGACGACGCCGGCCTCTTCTTCGTCTTCCGCGACGCGACCGCCGGCAAGGGCACCTATCCCCCGGGCCGCTTCCTATACGTCGACAAGAAGCCCGCCCCCGGCGAGAGCTTCATGCTCGATCTCAACCGCGCCTACAACCCGCCGTGCGCGTTCAGCGAGTTCACCACCTGCCCGCTGCCGCCGAAGCAGAACATCCTGCCGGTGCGCGTCGAGGCGGGG
>JBKJTM010000133.1:0-5648 GCA_046590805.1 Usitatibacter sp. | reverse complement strand
GGATTGAGCGTCATCAGGATGGCCGCCTCGAGGTCGTTCGCGGGCGCGAAGCCGCTCGACGTGATCGCCGCGGCGTTGGCCGCCGACTGCCAGTTGTCGTTGGAGGCGATGACGGTTTGGCCCGAGTAGAGGTCGAGCTTCGGATTGGCGAGCGCGCCGGGAACGCCTAGCGCCGTGAGCGAGGGACCGCGCGCCCGCACCACCACCGTTTTCGGGGTGGAGCCGCCGATGATGAAGCCGCCGATCATCACGTCGTCGCCGGTGAGCACCTGCATGCGGGTGGAGATGTTCGCGAGCCTCGTGGCGCTCCCGCCCGTGGCGGTGACCCCGATCGCCGTGGCGCCCCCCGAGTAGGTGATCACGATCGCTCCGGCGACCGTCCCCAGGAAGGTCGGCCGAAATGCAAAGGCCATCTGGCAACTCGCACCGGGCGACAGGGTCACGGCGCAAGTGGTGGGCGTCGCGGCCTGGATTCCTGCCGGCAATGCCGTACCTCCAAATGCCGTACCGACAAAGCTGATGGTGTTGCCGCTGGAATTGGTCAGCGTGACTACCTGGGCTGATGACGTGGTGTTGAGGCCCTGCGTGCCGAAAGTGAGCGAGCCCGGACTCGGTACCAGCACCTGGGGGGCGGAACTTACAGTCTGGCTGAGGAGGCTGGAAAGCGTCTGCGCATAGGCCGAGTTGCCCGAGTAGAGCGCGGTGATCAGGTGCACGCCCGCGGGCAGGGCTCCGGTGGTGCAGGTGGCGGTGGAGCTCGATGACACGATGGCGGTGCAGAGGGTGCCGTTGCCCGCCTTGAAGGCGACGGTGCCTGTGGCGGTGGTGCTGCCCGCGATGACGACCGAGAAAGTCACGCTCTGTCCGAGAGTCGACGGGTTCGCCGAGGACGAGAGGAAGACGTTCGGCGATGTCGGAGTAAATGCGGCGTTCACACTTTGCGACAGCACGTCGGAAGTAACCGCCTGGTTGTTGCCGTCGCCGGAGTAGTCGGCCTCGATGAGGTGCTGGCCCTGGGTGAGGCCGGTCACGGTGGCGCTTGCGGACCCACTCGACATCGCGACGCGCGCAAGCACCGTGGCGCCTTCGCGGAACGTCACCTGGCCCGTCGGTTGGGTGCCGGTCACGGTGGCGGTGAAAGTGACCGGCGCGCCGAAGGCGGCGGGATTCGCGCTCGACGAAAGCGCGACCGTGGTGGTCACGGCGTCGTAGACGTTGTGGACGAGCCCATTGGATGTGGCGGAAGTATTCCCCGCATCTCCGGCGTACACCGCGGAGATGGAGTGACTGCCGGTCGTGAGGCCGTTGACTGCGAGCGTGGCCACGCCCGACAGCAGCGGCACGCTCGCGCCGATATTCGCGGCGCCATCGCGGAACTGCACCGAGCCGGTCGGGTTGTTTCCGGTGACCGTGGCCCAGAAGAAGACGGGGCGGCCTCGCAGCGAATCGCGCGGCCCTTCGAGCTCGGCGCGCGCGTTCACAGTGGGCAGGCTGACTTCGTGGCGCAATATCGGCGCGTCGGCCGCGGTGTTCTGCGAGTCGCCCGAGTACGCCGCGCCGATCGCATGCACGCCCGCGACGAGCGACGACGTGGTGACGCTCGCCCTCAACACCGCCGGGTTGGCCGATGCCGCGAGGGTGATCGCCCCGGAAAGCGCACTCGGCCCATCTGAGAAGCGGACCGTGCCCGTCGGCGAAAGGCCCACGACCGAGGCCACGAAAGTGACCGCCGTGCCGGCGCGGGAGCCACGAGGCCCGTCGAGATACACGCCGGACAGCACGCAGGGCCGGTCTTCCACCACCCCTGTGGAGCCTTCGACCAGGAGCACTTCGCGGAATGCGTCCGAAGACAGCATGTCCGCCGCGCTCGCCCCGTATCCGACGCAGAATCGCGCGCCCTGGATCAAGTCGAGCCGCACGCCGTTGAGAATGTTGCTCGCCCCGCCGGCGGCGCTCGCCACGCCCTGCGAATAGGCGAGGAGCTGGCCCTGCAGGTTGGTCCACCCGAGCGGCGTGAGGATCGCGAAGACGAGGGCGCCGCCCGTCTTGGCGCGCAGTTGCGCCTCGGTCTTTGCGCCAGGCGCGGTCTTCACCAGGCTGAAGAATTGCGGCGGCACGAACCCGAAGACGTAGTGGTTGACGCTCCTGCCGAACTCGGCCGCCTTGTACTTCACCCGGGTATCGAAGTCCACGCCATCGCCGGCAAGCGAGAGCTGCGAGATGCTGAGCAGGGATGGCGTGAGCGTGGGCGAGATCGCCTTCGCCTTCGACGGCACCAGGTCGAGGTACCAATCGTTGGTGTCGAGGTTGCCGGCACCGAGCCTCGCCAGCACCGTCTTCGGCGTGGCTCGCCAGACATAGGTGCCGTCGCCTAGCTGCCCGAAATTGTTCTGTCCCCAGCAAAGGACCGCGCCCACCGTCGTGACCGCGCAGCTTTCCGTGCCTGCCGCCACCGACACCGCGCCCAACGACAGGCCGGTCACCTGGATCGGCGAAGTGCTGCCGACGGCATAGCCGTCGCCCATCTGCCCGAAGCTGCCGTAGCCCCAGCAAGACACGCCACCGGCAGTCGACAGCGCGCAGTTGTGGTAGAGGCCCGCCGAGACAACGCTCGCGGAAGCGAGGCCCTGCACTTGCACCGGGCTCGCGCTATTCGTGTACGAGCCGTTGCCGAGCTGGCCGGAGGTGTTGTTGCCCCAGCACCAGACCCCGCCGCTGGCCGCAACGGCGCACTGGTGATAGAGGTTCCCCGAGATGGCCCTGATGTTGGAAGGAAGCCCGGTTACCTGCATGGGCACCAGGGTGCTGGTGGTCGCTCCGAGGCCCAGCGCTCCGTGCGGGCTGCTTCCCCAGCAGTACACCGAGCCCTGGTAGGCGACGGCGCAGGTATAGCTCCAGCCCGCCGAAATGGAGACGATGCCGCTCAGGTTCTGGACCTTCACCGGTACGGGGCTGCGATTCGTGGTTCCGTCGCCCAGTTGGCCCGACGCGTTATAGCCCCAGCAATACACGTCGCCCACGGCGGTGACCGCGCAGGAGTGCAGGCCACCGACCGCCATCGTCGCGATGCCAGTGAGGCCCTGCACGGCGACCGGCGACGAGGTCGTGATCTCGGTGTTGTTGCCGAGCTGGCCAGTCGTCCCCTTTCCCCAGCAAAGGCCGCCGCGCGCGGCATTGATCGCACAGGTGTGATAAAGGCCGGTCCTCACCTCGAGGGTGCCGGACTGCAGGGCCGGCACGGCGACGGGCGTCGATCGGCCGACGGGAGTGCCGCCGCCGAGCTGGCCGTCGGCGTTGTAGCCCCAGCAGAGCGCACGGTTACCGGAGGTGATGGCGCATGAATGGAAGTTGCCCGCGGCGATGGTGGCGATGCCCGTGGGCAGCCCGAGGACCTGGACCGGGGTCGTCCTGGGGGTCGTCGTGCCGTCGCCCATCGCGCCGTAGGTGTTGGCCCCCCAGCAGAACACGCTGCCCGGCGCTCTCAGCGCGCACGCGTGCGTGCGTCCCGTGGACACCATGGTCACACCCGTTCCGAGCGCAGCCACGGCCGTTGGCGTCAGCACGCGGGTGTTGCTGGCCGTTCCCGTGGGCACCGTGTCGAAGAAATTCGTTCCCCAGCAATAGAGCGCGCCGGGCTGGCTGACGGCGCAGGTGTAGAAGTGGCCTGCGGATACCGACCTCCAGGGCGTCGCCGCCGCGATCTGGACCGGCACGGCATTGTTGTTGAGCGTGCCGTTGCCGAGCTGGGCATCTTCGTTCGCGCCCCAGCAGAAGAGCGCGCTCGCACCGGCTACCGCGCAGGTGTGGCGCATTCCCGCCGACAGGCTCGACACGCCGGAGAGCCCGCCCACCGTGACCGGAACGGAGCTGCTGGTGGTATTGCCGTTGCCGAGCTGCCCCTTCGAGTTGTCGCCCCAGCAGCGCACCTGCCCGCCCGCGACCAGGGCGCAGGTGTGATCGGAGCCCGCGGCGATGGCGAGCACTCCGGAGGACAAACCCTGCACGGCCACCGGCACGCCACCGTGGTAGCCCACCTGGCCATTGCCTAGCTGCCCGGAAAGATTCAGTCCCCAGCAGTACACGCCGCCCGCAGCGGTAAGGGCGCAGTTGTGGGTATCGCCGACCGCGATGGCCACGGCGCCGCTGCTGGGCAGTCCTTGCACGCGGACCGGCGAGCCGCTGCTCGTGAATGTTCCGTCGCCGAGCTCGCCGAATTGGTTTCCTCCCCAGCAAAGGACCTGGCCATCGGTCGCGAGCGCGCACGTGTGGCTGTGGACCGCCCCGATGGTGGCCACGGAGCTCGCAAGCCCGCCGACGCTGACCGGCAGGGCGCTATGAATGGGCTCGGCGGTGCCGAGCTTTCCGGAGCCGTTGTCGCCCCAGCACGAGACGCTGCCGTCCTCGCTCAGACCGCATTCGTAGGACTGTCCGCCGGAGATCAAGGGCGACACGTTGGCGAACGTCGCGGTGACACTTTTCGCAGCGTTCATCGTGATCGCGCACGATCCCGTGCCGGTGCATGCGCCGGTCCAGCCCGCGAACGACGAGCCCGAGGTCGGAATCGCCGACAGCGTGACAACCGTGCCCGAAACAATCGATGCGCTGCAGGTAGCGCCGCACGCGATCTCGCCGGCCGCGCTCGTTACATGGCCGAGACCGACCCCCGATCTGCTCACGGTGAGCGTGACGGCCGGGGGATTCAGGTACACCGAGATGGACGGGTAGACCTGGTCGAGGCGCGAGAAATAGTCGTACTTGTCGGCAGCGGGGCCGTCGCAAGACGAGGGTCCGTTCTGCATCGCGCCGCGCAGGCGGTAGTCGGTAACCGGGCTGCCGAAAGCGGTGAACAGCCCCGCGCCGATGCTTCCGTACTCCGTCACGCCCGCCGACCAGTTGGACCGGATGAAGCTGCCCGTCGGGCCGTATGGGTTCGGCTGCACGAACTGGCTTGCGGTCCCGAAACTGATTTTCTTCCAGTCGCCCTTCGGATGGTGCAGCGCCAACACCGGGGTGCCGAGCGTGATCGTGGTGGACTGCCATCCCGAGTACCACACGCCGGCGGGCGGCGTTCCGTTGAGCTTCATGAACGACGCATCCGACGCCTGGCTCGCATGGAGCAGCGTGGCGCCGCCCGCGAGCTGCGAAAATCCCGATCCGGTGACGCCGCTCTGGCAGCCGGTGCGATCGAAGAGCCAGAAGGTGGTGATGCTGCTCGCTTCAGTTTGGGTGGGGATGCAGGTGTACGAGGAATAGAAGTAGGGCATCTGCGGCCCGATGGGATTCAACAGGGTTCCGGTGCACAACGAAGTGGCGCCTCCGCCCGTCGTGTAAGCCAGCTTGGCGACCGATCGCGCCACGTTCGCCAGCGCCCCATCGCTTGCCGACGAGCAGATCACGTCGGACTCGCAATAGGCGGCCTCGCCGGTCTTGGCGAGCGCCAGGACCTGCGGATCGGCCGGATGCACGAAGAGGTGCGAGACCTGGGTCAGCGCGATATCGACATCCGCCGGCAGGCTGCCGTCGGGCAGGAAGAGCTCGACCAGGGCGCGCTCCCCTTTCAGGACGGGACTCCAATAGGTGGGAGCGCCGGAGAGGAGCTCGGCGGCAAGGAAGGGGAGCGCGCCCTGGTCGAGCTCTTCCTGCCCGAC
>JBKJTM010000006.1:0-9479 GCA_046590805.1 Usitatibacter sp. | reverse complement strand
CTCGGCGTCAAGCCCGAGCAGCTGGTCCACGCCCATTGCGGCGGCGGCATCGCCGCGAGCGTGCCGTTCTTCGCGGCGAAGATGGTGCTCGACTATCCGAAGGTGAAGCTCTACAAGGAGTCGCAGCTCGAATGGCTGCGCGACGACCGGGGGCTGCCGTTCTGGACCTACGACGCGCCCAACATGATGCGTGACAGGGCGTGGCTGAACGGGTGGGGAGGGCAGATGCTGCGGACCTTCAACGCCTCGAGGCTGAGCGTGGTCGACGTTCGCCCTGCGGAGGCGTTCAGGCAGGCGCACGTGCCGTTCGCGATCAACATCCCGGCGGAGGTGTTCAGGCGCCACCGCGATTCGCCCGCGAAGTTGGCCGAGGTGCTCGGCGCCGCCGGCGTCGACGTGACGACCGAAGCGGTGATCGTGTCGAGCGGCGGACTGAATCCCGACGCGGCGCTCGCGTACGTGATGCTGGAGAAGATCGGCCAGCGGCGCGTCTCGGTGCTCGCCGAATCGGTCGACGACTGGGCGTTCGCCGGTTTTCCGGTCGCCAAGGAGGCCGACTACGCGGATCCGAAGAAGAAGACGATGCACGCGCGGTTCGTCGTGCCCAGGGCGTATCCGGTGAACGCGCGCCCCGGCATCGTCGTGCACGATCCCAAGTTGGCGGAGGGCCTGTATCCGAAGATCTACATTGCCGCGGGCAGGGCGCTTCCCGCGAAGTTGCCCGAAGGGAAGGTGATCCACGTGCCGTACACCGATCTCGTCGAGGCCAACGGCGCGCCCAGGGCCGCGAAGGACATCTGGGCCGCGCTGGTGAAGGCCGGCGTGCCGCGCTATGCCGAGCTGGTGAGCATCTCGGATGAGCCGGGCGAGGCCGCGGCGAGCTACTTCATCCTCAAGCTGATGGGGTATCCGGACGTGAAGGTGCTTCTCTAGCTGAGCGCGATGAAGCTCACGTGCGCCGCGACCACGCGCCACCCCGTGTCGAAACGCAGCCAGGTCTGGCTCTGGCGCCCGGTGCGCGGCTCGCCGTCCCGGTGGAACTCGGTCATTGCGGTCGCCACATCGCGCCCGTAGGTGGTGATCACGGTGCGCTCCAGCCGGCGCGCGAGGCTCGTGGGCGGGCGCGCGGAGCGATAGGCGCGGATGGCCTCGATCCCGACGAGGTTCTCCGCAAGTCCGTAGCGCACCGTCGTGGGCGAATCCCAGAAGAGCTCGTCGAGGATGTCGATCCTGTTGTTGACGAGCGCGTCCTCGTAGCGCGCGAACACCGCCTCGACTTCGGCGACGATCTCCGGGATGTTGATCTCCAGGCCCATCGTCTCAGGCGGCCGCCGTCGTCGGCTTCCTGTTCAGCATCGAGTCGTAGTTCACCTTGTGGTGGGCCTCGACCGGGTCCTCGCCGCGGCGCACGGCGGCGATCACGCCGTCCTCCACGACCTTGAGCTGCTGCGCGATCTCCAACACCTCGGCGGCCTTCTCCTTCGGCACCACCAGGATGCCGTTCTCATCGCCGACGATGAGGTCGCCGGGGCGGACACGCACGCCGTCCAGTTGCACCTCGATGCCCAGGCCACCGAAGCCGCAGCGGTTGCGGATCGAGGACTGGATCGGCCCGCGCGCGAACACCGGCCAGCCCATCAGCTTGTACTCGTCGATGTCGCGCACCACGCCGTCGGAGACGCAGCCGACGAGGCCGTGCCTGGCGGCCGTCGCGCCCGCCACCCCGCCCATGGTGTTGACCGCGGTGTTGCCGCCGAAGTCGATAACCAACACGTCACCCGGCTGGCCTGCCATGATCGCTTTCAGCGTCCCGATCACCGGCGACTCCCTGCTCTCCTCGACCGTCACCAGCTTCATGGTGGCGGCGGTGCCGACCAGCTTCGGGCACGCGTCCCACTGGCGCAGGATGCCGCGCGGGTGGCCGGTGATGCCGAGCCGGTCCATCGCATCGGATATGTTGGGGATGGAGACGAAGCGGAAGGCACGGCAGATTTCGGGGGAGACGCGCTCGGCGGTCATGACAATTCCTCGTTAACGTATTTGCTGAAGTATGCTCAACAGAATACGCAAAAGATAACGACTTGAAACCCACCAGAATCCCGCTCGACCAGCGCTTTGGTGCGGAGTCCGGCGCGCTCTACCTCACCGGCACGCAGACGCTGGTGCTGATGCCGCTCCTGCAGGCGCGGCTCGATGCGCGGCGCGGCTTCTCCACCGCCGGCTACATCACCGGCTACCGCGGCTCGCCGCTGGGCGGCTACGACCTGCAGCTCGCGCGCGCCAAGGCGCAGCTCGACAAGGCGAAGGTCGTCTTCCAGCCGGGGCTGAACGAAGACCTGGCTGCCACCGCGGTCTGGGGCACGCAGCAGGCGGCGCTGCGCGGCGAGGGCAAGGTGCAGGGCGTCTTCTCGATCTGGTACGGCAAGGGGCCCGGCGTGGACCGCTCGGGCGACGCGCTGCGCCACGGCAACCTCGCCGGCTCCGCGGCGCAGGGCGGCGTGCTGGTGCTGATGAGCGACGACCACACCTGCGAGAGCTCGACCACCGCGCACCAGTCCGAATACGCGCTGGTGGACGCGATGATCCCGATCCTCAATCCCGCCGGGCTGCAGGAGCTCGCCGAGTACGGCCTCATCGGCTGGGAGATGTCGCGGCGCTCGGGATGCTGGATCGGATTGAAGTGCGTGAAGGACACGGTGGACGTGACCGGGGTCGTCGAGATTCCGGAGGCGCTGATGGCGCGGCTCGTCGCGCTCCCCGCCAATGAAGGCCTCGACCTCAATATCCGCCTGGCCGACACACCGCTCGCGCAAGAGGAGCGGTTGCATACGAGGAAGCACCCGGCGGCGCAGGCGTTCGCCACCGAGATCGGGATCGACCGCATCGTCGCCAAGCCGCCGCAAGCCCGCGTCGGGATCATTTCGGCCGGCAAGTCATGGCTCGATCTGCTCTCGGCGCTCGATGCCGCGGGTCTGCGCGAGGGTGGGGTGATGCGCGAGGACCTCGCGGTGCTGAAGCTCGGCCTCGTCTGGCCGGTGGAGGCTGGCATCGTGCGGCGCTTCGCCGAGGGCCTGGACACCATCCTCGTGGTCGAGGAGAAGCGCGGCCTGATCGAAGCGCAGGTGAAGGAGATCCTCTTCGACGCCGGCGTGCGTGCGAAGGTGATCGGCAAGCGTGGCGCCGCGGGCGAGGAGCTTCTCCCCAGCCACGGCGCCTTGTCGCGCACACAGATCCAGCGCGCCTTCGCCGCCGCCGGCCTTGGGGAGATGGAGCCCGAGCAGAAGGCCGTGGCCGCTTCGGTGCAGCGCGCGCTCGCGATTCCGGCGATCGAGCGCGCGCCGTATTTCTGCGCCGGCTGCCCGCACAGCACCTCCACCAACGTGCCTGAGGGAAGCCGCGCCTACGCCGGCATCGGCTGCAGCTACATGGCGCAGTGGATGGACCGCAGCACCCTCGGCTTCACGCAGATGGGCGGCGAGGGCGCGAACTGGATCGGGGAATTTCCGTTCAGCACCCGCGAGCACGTGTTCCAGAACATGGGCGACGGCACCTACCTGCACTCGGGGATGCTTGCGATCCGCGCCGCGGTGGCGGCGAAGGCGCCGATGACCTTCAAGATCCTCTTCAACGACGCGGTCGCGATGACCGGCGGGCAGACGCACGACGGCGTGCTCACGCCCGGCTCGATCGCGGCGCAGCTGGTGGCCGAAGGCGTGACCAAGGTCGTGATCACCAGCGACGATCCGGAACGCACCCGCGCCGGGTCGGCAATTCCCGCCGGCGTCGCGGTGGTCGAGCGCGCGGGCATCCTCGAGGTGCAGCGCGAGCTCCGCGCCATCCCCGGCGTCACCGCGCTGATCCACGACCAGGTGTGCGCCGCGGAGAAGCGCCGCCGCCGCAAGCGCGGCTCGATGCCCAGGGCGTCGACGCGCGTCTACATCAACAAGGAAGTCTGCGAGGGCTGCGGCGATTGCGGCGTGCAGTCGAACTGCGTCGCGGTGCAGCCGGTGGAGACGCCGCTCGGCACCAAGCGCGCCATCGACCAGAGCGCCTGCAACGTGGACTTCAGCTGCCTCAAGGGTTTCTGCCCGAGCTTCGTCACCGTCGAGACCGATGCGGCGGCGAAGGCGAAGCCCGCGGCGCGGGATGAGAGCTGGAGGGGCGTGGCCGTCCCCCCGCCCACGTCAGCCGCGGTTCCGTGTTCGCTGCTGATGAGCGGTGTCGGCGGCACCGGCATCGTCACCGTATCGGCGATCGTCGGCATGGCGGCGTTCCTGGAAGGGCTGCACTTCACCTCGCTCGACATGGCGGGGCTCGCGCAGAAGGGCGGGGAGGTGTCCGCGCACCTGCGCATCGCCGCCACCGCGGCGGGGCTCGCCTCGCCGCGCGTCGACGTGGGCGAGGCCGACACCATCATCGCGGGCGATCTCGTGGTCGCGGCCTCGGCGCGCTCGCTGCAGAAGATACGGCCGGGCGAGACCCGCCTGGTGGTCAACGATTTCGAGATCCCTACCGGCGCTTTCACCCAGGATCCGGACCTGCGCTTTCCGAAGGCGGCGCTGAAGATGCGCCTCGAGACGGTGGCGGGGACGGAATGCTGCGATTTCGTCGACGCCGCCGCGCTCGCCATGCGCTACCTGGGCGACGCGATCGCGACCAACATGATCCTGCTCGGCTTCGCCTTCCAGCGCGGCCAGCTTCCGGTGAGCGCGGAATCGGTCGAGGCGGCGATCGCGGCGAACGGCACCGCGGTCGATTTCAACGTCGCCGCCTTCCGGCTGGGGCGCGTCGCCGCACACCGACCCGAGAGCCTCAAGGTCGCCGCGGACGAGCGGGTTGCCACCACCGCAGCCCAGGACCGTGAGAGCTTCGCGCGCCATCTGGAGGAGTACCAGGACGCGCGCTGGGCGGGCGAGTACCGCGAGTTCATCGCCGAGGTGGCGAAGCGGGAGCGCGAGCGCTGCGGATCGGAGGGGGCGATCACCGCTGCCGCCGCCCGCGACCTGGCGCGGTTGATGAGCTACAAGGACGAGTACGAGGTGGCGCGGCTCCTTACGCGGCAAGCGTTCGCCGGCGAGCTGGACCAGCAGTTCGGCGCCAACGCACGGCTCACGTACCATCTCGCGCCGCCAATGCTCGCGTTCCTCAAGGATGCGAGCGGGCGGCCGCGCAAGATCGCGTTCGGCGCGTGGCTTGGCGGGCCGATGCGGCTCCTCAGCAGGATGAAGCGCCTGCGCGGCACCGCACTCGATCCGTTCGGATACAGCGCCGAGCGCCGGCGCGAGCGCGAAGCCATCGGCACTTACAGGCAGCGCGTGATGGAAGTGCTCGCCAGGGCGGATGCCGGCAATCGCGATGTCGCCGTCGATGCGCTGGCCTACGCCGTTCGCATTCGCGGCTTCGGCGAGATCAAGGCGAGGTCCTTCGCACAGGCCGAGGCGTGGTACGCCGCGAAGTACGCCGCGCTCGCCGCTGCAACACCGACCACCTCCAGGACACTCGCCCATGCATGACGATCCCATCGCCCGCCTGCGCGCGATCCTCTCCGGCCCGCGCTGCGTCAAGGCCTGCTCGCTATTCGACCCGATGTCGGCGCGCATCGCCGCCGACCTGGGCATCGAGGTGGGGCTGATGGGCGGCTCGCTCGCCTCGCTCACGGTGCTCGGATCGCCCGACCTGATCCTGGTGACGATGACCGAGCTCGCGGACCAGGTGCGCCGCGTGACGCGCGCGGGCCGGGTCAGCGCGATCATCGATGCCGACCACGGCTACGGCAATGCGCTCAACGTCGCGCGTACCGTCGCCGAGCTCGCCGCCGCGGGCGCCGCGGGCTGCACCATCGAAGACACGTTGCTGCCGCGGGCCTTCGGCTCGCCCGCCGGGCCGCAGCTCATCTCGCTCGAGGAGGGTGTCGGCAAGATGAAGGCGGCGGTCGTGGCGGCGAGGGCCTCGGGCATGGTGGTCCTAGGGCGTACCAGCGCCGCCTCGATCACCGGCGTGGAGGACGCGATCAGGCGCTTGCAGGCGTACGCGGCGGCCGGCGTCGACGGACTTTTCCTGCCGGGGATGAAATCGCCGGAGGCGCTCGACCCGATCGCCGCGGCGGTGAACGTGCCGCTGGTGCTGGGCGGCGCCGGCGACACGTTTTCCGACCAGGAGTACCTCGCGAGCCGCGGCGTGCGCGTCTGGTCGTCGGGCCACGAGGCATTCACCGCGACGGTGCAGGCGCTCTACGACACGATGAAAGCCGTTCGCGACGGCACGCCGCCGAACCAGTTGAAGAACATCGCATCCAACGCCACGATGGCGAGGCTCACGCAGTCGGCCCTCTACGAGGCAGCGACGCGCGACTTCCTCGCCTGAGGAGATTCCATGAGCAAGAGAGTGCCGGTTCCCAAGACGAGGAAAGGCCAGGCGCCGAAGTGGCCGATGGCGCGCGAGGAATTCGGCAAGCGCTTCCGCCAGACCTTCTACGATCCGGCGTTCGCGGTCGAGAGCGAGGCGATCGCGCGCCTCGAGGCGATCGCCTGGGAAGCCTACAAGGACGACCGCAAGGCGCCGATCACGAAGAAGGCCGGCCGCGGCTTCGCCGATCCAGGCTACGAGCTCTCGGTGGAATGGCGCGCCACCCGCGACAAGCTGATCGCCGCGGAGAAGGTCCAGAAGAGCGGCGCCACGAAGTCGCGGGTGCTGCTGATCTGCGGCTCGTCGCGCAACGACGGCACCTGCCCGGGCGAGATGTCGAAGACCTATCGCCTCACGAAGATGGCGCGCGACACGCTCGATGCCGCGGGCATCGAGGTCGATCTCCTCGATTTGAGCCGCCTCACCTCCGATTACGCGCTGCGCATCCACCCGTGCAAGGCCTGCGTCTCGACCGCGATGCCGCTCTGCCACTGGCCGTGCTCCTGTTATCCCAACCACGCCTTCGACCAGGTCAACGACTGGATGGCGGAGATCTACGAGCGCTGGGTCGCGGCCCACGGCGTGATCATGCTCACGCCGTGCAACTGGTACCACACGTCGAGCAGCATGAAGCTGATGATCGACCGCCTGGTGTGCGCCGACGGCGGCAATCCGGATCCGACGCTCACCAGGGGCAAGGATCCGGAGCTGGCCAAGAAGGTGGAGCTCGCGGGCTGGTCCTATCCGAAGCACCTGGCCGGCCGGGTGTACGGCGTGGTGGTGCACGGCGACGTCGCGGGCATCGAGGAGACGCGCCGCGCGCTATGCGATTGGCTCGACTGGATCGGGCTCATCGACGCGGGCTCGCAGTCGCACCTCGACCGCTACATCGGCTACTACGAGCCCTACGCCACCAGCCATGAGGCGCTCGATCGCGACAGGGAGGTGCAGGAAGAGGTGCGCAACGTCGCGCGCGCGGTGGCCGCCGCGGTCGGTGAGCTACGCGCCGGGAAGCTTTCGATGCCGGATGCGAAGCTCGAGCGGCCACGGCCGAAGTAGCAGCAGCGCCAATCCCGATATGGCCAGCGCCGCTCCCAGGCTCCAGCGATTCCGCTCCCGCGCACGCGAGCGGACCTCACGCAACACGAACTCCTCGCCCTTGCGCATCTCGCCGTACGACTTGAGGAACGAGGAGAGGCGGCGCACCTCCGACTCGTCGAGCCGCTTTCCTTCCCAACGGCTGCGCGCCTCGCGCTCGTTGAGCTTTTCGCCCTCGCGCCGGTAGCGCTCCGCCTGCTGGCCCGCGTCGTGGAACGCGGCCAGCTCCACGTCCGTCATGTAGAGCCTGCCCAGCGCGGGGAACAGGCGTTCGGCGCTATCCACGAGCAGCTGGTCGGCGCGCGGAAGGAACATCATCCAGAGGCCCGAGAGGACCAGGACCGCCGCGATGCCGATGCGCACCTTCCGCCGGACGCTCCGAAAGCGCTCGGCGGATGGGCCGCGTAGCGACCACCACAGGCCTGCGACCGCCAGCGCCGTCCCGAACGCGCACACCATCGCGGCACCGGTCGGCAGGTCCCAGGTGTACGAGGCCGCCAGCCCGGCGAGGCTCGCGATGCTTCCCGATACCCACCCGATCGCGAGCTGTCGGGCGAGGCGATCGGCATGAAGCATCCCGATGGCGGCGGGGATGATCAGGAAGGAAAAGACCAGCAACACGCCCGCGAGAGCCACCGAGCTCGTCACCACCAGGCCGAAGGTCGCGTAGAAGGCGAAATCCCAGCCCCAGGTGCTCGCGGCCGTCATCTGTTTGCGGAGCACCGCGTGGATTGCGCCGATCACCGCGTAGAGCGGCGCGATCACCATCAGGTCACCCAGGCCGACGGTGAGGATGCTGCCGGTGAGGATCTGCTTGATGTGCTCGGCGCCCTGAGGCGCGCGGTCGACGAGGAGAAAGGCCGCGGCCGCCGCGACGACATAGATCACGCCGATCAACGCTTCCTGAGGGATGCGCCCGGCCCATTGGCGCGTGAAGGCGAGCAGCATCGCCGCGCCGAGCGTGAAGGCGAGCGAGTACGCGTAGGCGGCTCCTCCCTGCGCAGCGTGGCCGAGGATGAAGGCGACGGTCGCGCCGAGGGCCGCGATCTGCGCCAGCGCCAGGTCCACGAACACGATGTTGCGCGTGAGGACCTGGATGCCGAACCAGGTGTGGATGCCGACCAGGCACACCGACACCACCAAGGGCAGCCAGAGGAGCGCCAGCGCGTCAGCCACGGGCGAGGAGGGCCTTCACGTTGTGGTCGAACAGGGCGAGGTAGTCGCGCGCCTCCGGCAACGCGCCGACCGATGCGGCCAGCACCACGATCGCGGCACCGGTCCTCTCGGCGAGGAAAGCCGGATACCGGGCGGGCTCGGTTGGCTGCCTCACGATCAGGCGGATATTCTTTTCGCGCATGGTGCTCACCAGTCCGGCGAGGTGGGCAGGGCTCGGCGGTACGCCGCTCCTCGGCTCGATCGTCCCGGCGATGTTGAGGCGAAAGCGCCGCGCGAAGTAGGCCCAACTGTTGTGGTAGGCGATGATCGGCAGGCCCTGGAGGCCCGCGAGCGCCGCATCCCACTCGCGCAGCTTCCCCGCCAGGCGCTCGAGGAAGGCGATGCGGCGGGCCTCGTAGTGCCTGGCATTGGACGGATCGAGCCGCGACAGCGCCTCGAGGATGAAGCCGGTGATGATCTCGGAGTTCGCGGGATCGAGCCAGTAGTGCGGATTGCCGCTGCCGTGGGCATGGCCCGCCTGGTCGCCCACCGCCGCTCCCCGCACCTCGAGAAGGGCGATGCCGAACGAGGCATCGAGGTAGCCTGCGCCGCCGCGAGCCAGCACCGGGTTCCCCGCCTGCCGCAGCAGGCGGTCGAGCCACAGGTCATAGTCCGCGCCCACGCGCACCACCAGGCCGGCTCTCTTCAGCCGGACCAGGTCCTGCGGCTTCGGCTGGTACTCCTCGGCGTCCATCAGCGGCGGCACGAGGCTCGTCACCTGCACGCGCTCGCCGCCCACCACTTCGACCAGGCTCTTCAGG
>JBKJTM010000393.1:0-12485 GCA_046590805.1 Usitatibacter sp. | reverse complement strand
ATCCCGCGCCTGGTCGCGAGCCCGGCGCGCGTCTACGCGCACCGCCTGCAGGACAGCTGCACGCAGCTGATCGAGGGCCGCCCCTACTGGCGCGACGTGGGCACCATCGATGCGTTCTACGAGGCGAACCTGGAGCTGACGCGCGTCTCCCCGGCGTTGAACCTCTATGACAAGTCGTGGCCGATCTGGACCTACCAGGAGCAGCTGCCGCCCGCCAAGTTCGTCTTCAACCTGGACGACCGGCGCGGCTACGCGGTGGACTCGATGGTCTCGGGCGGGTGCATCGTGAGCGGCTCTTCGATCATGAACTCGCTCCTCTTCTCCAACGTGCGCGTGCACAGCTATTGCGAGATCGCCGAGGCGGTGATCCTGCCCGAGGTGGTGATCGGCCGCGGCGCCAAGTTGAAGCGCGTGGTGATCGACCAGGGCACCCGCATCCCGCCGGGGCTCGTCGCCGGCTACGACATCGAAGAGGACCGCAAGCGCTTCCACGTGACCGACAAGGGCGTGACGCTCATCACGTCCGGGATGCTCGGCCAGCTCAAGAACCATTTGCATTGAGCGGCACGACGTCTCCCCCGCGCAGGCGGGGGCCCAATGGAACGCCAGCAGCCAAACTGGGCCCCCGCCTACGCGGGGGAGACGCCAAATTTCCATGAAGATGCTCACCGAGCAGGACATCTATCTCTTTCGCGAAGGCACCCACGCCGCGCTCTACCGGCAGCTGGGGTGCCACATGCTTCCCGGGGTCGCCGGAGCGCATTTCGCGGTGTGGGCGCCGAACGCGCGCGAGGTGAGCGTCGCCGGCGACTGGAACGGCTGGAAGCGCGGCGCGGACGTGCTCAAGCCCCGCTGGGACCACTCCGGCATCTGGGAGGGCGCGGTCGCGGGCGTGAAGCGCGGCCAGGCCTACAAGTACGCGATCACCACGGCCCATGGCCAGGTCGAGGACCGCGCCGACCCGTTCGCCTTCCACAACGAGGTGCCGCCCGCCACCGCCTCGCGCGCCTGGACCCTCGACTACGCGTGGGACGACGAGGAGTGGATGCGCAGCCGCGGTGAGCGCAATGCCCACGATGCGCCGCACGCAGTGTACGAGCTGCACCTCGGCTCGTGGCGCCGGGACCATGCGGACCAGCTGCCCACATATCGCGACATCGCGCAGCCGCTCGCGCAGTACGTGAGGGAGATGGGCTTCACCCACGTCGAGCTGATGCCGATCACCGAGCATCCGTTCTACGGCTCGTGGGGCTACCAGACCACCGGCTACTTCGCGCCGAGCGCGCGCTACGGCACGCCGCAGGACTTCATGCATCTGGTGGACGTGCTCCACCGGAACGGCATCGGCGTGATCCTCGACTGGGTGCCGTCGCACTTCCCCGACGACCGCCACGGCCTGGCGCGCTTCGACGGATCCCATCTCTACGAGCATGCGGACCCGCGCCGCGGCTTCCATCCGGAGTGGAAGAGCAACATCTTCAACTACGGGCGCCACGAGGTACGCGCATTCCTCATCTCGAGCGCGCTCTTCTGGCTGGAGCAGTTCCACATCGACGGCATCCGCGTCGACGCCGTCGCCTCGATGCTCTATCTCGATTACGGTCGCGAGGCCGGTGAGTGGATTCCGAACGCCCACGGCGGCAAGGAGGACCTCGAGGCGATCGAGTTCCTGAAGCAGCTGAACATCGCCGTCGGCCGGGAGTTTCCGGACACGCGCGTGATCGCCGAGGAGTCGACCTCGTGGCCGCAGGTCTCGCGCCCGGTGTACGCCGGCGGCCTGGGGTTCGCGGCGAAGTGGAACATGGGCTGGATGCACGACACGCTCGACTACATGGCGCACGACCCGATCCACCGCCGCTTCCACCACAACGAGCTCACGTTCTCGATCTGGTACGCCTTCAACGAGAATTTCGTGCTGCCGCTTTCGCACGACGAGGTGGTGTACGGCAAGAAGTCGCTGATCGCCAAGATGCCCGGCGACCGCTGGCAGCAGTTCGCCAACCTGCGCCTCCTCTTCGGCTGGATGTGGGCGCACCCGGGCAAGAAGCTGCTCTTCATGGGCGGCGAGTTCGGCCAGTGGCGCGAGTGGAACCACGACCGCGCGCTCGACTGGGACCTCTGCCGCGAGGCCGACCACGCGGGGCTGCAGCGCTGGGTCGCGGATCTCAACCGCACCTACCGCGCGGAGCCCGCGCTGCACCAGCGCGACTTCGCGCGCGAGGGCTTCGAGTGGATCGACGGCAACGACTCCAGGAACAGTGTGCTCACATTTCTGCGGTGGCCCGACGAGGGGCGCCCGATCCTCGTCGCCTGCAACTTCACGCCGATGGTGCGCGAGGGTTACCGCGTGGGCGTGCCGCTCGCCGGCGGCTGGGCCGAGGTGCTGAACAGCGACGCGCCGAGGTACGGCGGCAGCGGCGTCGGCAACCTGGGGCGCGTCGAGGCCGAGGCGCGCGCGTGGCACGGCCGCAGCCACTCGGTGAATCTTTGGCTTCCACCGCTCGGCATCGTCATGTTCACCCCCGAAGCGGCCACATGACCGCAAAGAAACCGGATTCCCCGCCCGCGCCGA
Organism: Usitatibacter sp.; assembly: GCA_046590805.1. GTDB lineage: Bacteria > Pseudomonadota > Gammaproteobacteria > Burkholderiales > Usitatibacteraceae > Usitatibacter. The sequence continues at coordinate 9,913 of JBKJTM010000393.1, read as the reverse complement.
CCGTCATCGAGGAGATCAAGCCGCAGGTGGACGGCGGGCGCTTCGCGGTGAAGCGCGTGATCGGCGAGGACGTCGTGGTCACCGCCGCTTGCTACGCCCACGGCCACGAGCAGGTCGCGTGCGCGCTGCGCTATCGCGGCCCCGGCGACAAGGAATGGCGCGAGGCGGCGATGCAGCCGCTGGGCAGCGACCGCTGGTCCGCCGACTTCAACGTCGCGCGCGCCGGCCGCTGGGAATACGCCGTCGCCTGCTGGATCGACCACCTCGGAGCGTGGCGCGACGGCTTCGCGCGGCGCGTCGATCCCGACGACATCCGCCTCGCGGCGCGCATCGGCGCCGATCTCATCGCGCGCGCGGCGGCGCTTTGCGCCCGGGAGGATTGCGAGCGCCTCGAGCCCTGGGCGCGGATCCTGCGCGAGGAAAGCCACATCGAGCGCCTGCGTGCGGCCGCGCTGGACGAGGCGCTGTTCGAACTCGCGCGCGCGAACGCGCCGCGCGACGGCGTGACGCAGAGCGGGACCTTCGCCGTCACCGTCGATCGCGAGCGCGCCCGCTTCAGTACCTGGTACGAATTGTTCCCCCGCTCGTGCGGGCCGGCCGGCAAGCACGGCACCTTCGCCGACGTGGACGAGCGCCTGGACGAGATCGCCGCACTCGGCTTCGACGTCCTCTACCTGCCCCCGATCCATCCCATCGGCCGTGAGCGCCGCAAGGGGAAGAACAACGCCACCACCGCGCAGCCGGGCGATGTCGGCAGCCCCTGGGCGATCGGGGCGCGCGAGGGCGGCCACACCGCGATCCTTCCCGAGCTCGGCACGCCCGCCGACTTCAAGCACCTCATCATGGCGGCGCGCGCGCGCGGCATGGAGATTGCGCTCGACATCGCGTTCCAGTGCGCGCCGGACCATCCGTGGGTGAAGCAGCACCCGGAATGGTTCCAGCAGCGTCCCGACGGCAGCATCCAGTACGCCGAGAATCCGCCGAAGAAGTACCAGGACATCTACCCGTTCGCCTTCGACACGCCCGCGTGGCGCTCGCTCTGGCAGGCGCTGCGCGACGTGTTCCTCCACTGGGCGCGCGAGGGCGTGGCGATCTTCCGCGTCGACAACCCGCACACCAAGCCGTTCGCATTCTGGGAATGGGTGATCGCGGAAGTGAAGCGCGAGCATCCCGACGCGCTCTTCCTCTCGGAGGCCTTCACGCGCCCCCACGTGATGCACCAGCTCGCGAAGCTGGGCTTCACCCAGTCGTACACCTACTTCACCTGGCGCATCACCAAGCAGGAGCTCACCGAGTACTTCACCGAGCTCACCGCCAGCGACGCGCGCGAGTACTTCCGCCCCAACTGCTGGCCCAACACGCCCGACATCCTCCCGTACCACCTGCAGAACGCGGGGCTCGCGATGTTTCGCATCCGCCTCACGCTCGCCGCCACCCTCGCCGCGAGCTACGGCATGTACGGCCCGGCCTTCGAGCTGGGCGAGAACCGCCCGCGCGAGCCGCAGTCGGAGGAGTATCTCGACTCGGAGAAGTACCAGCTGCGCAACTGGAATGTCGACCGGCGCGAGACGCTATCCCCGCTCGTGCGCCGCCTCAATGAATTCCGGCACGAGCACCCCGCGATGCAGTCGGACTGGAGCCTCGTCTTCCACCCCACCGACAACGAGTCGCTGATCGCGTACTCCAAGCGCCGGGGCGACGATCGCGTGCTGGTGATCGTGAACCTCGACCCGCACGGCGTGCAGAGCGGCTTCGTGCGCCTGGCGATGGAGCCGCTGGGCCTCGATGCCGGCGTGGCCTACGGCGTGGACGACGTGATGACCGGCACGCGCTACACCTGGTACGGCAGCCGCAACTTCGTGAGCCTCGATCCCGCGCGCACGCCCGCCCACGTGTTCGCGATCGTCTGACCATGGGCACGCGCGCCGCCAGAGTCCCGTTCCCCGCCGCCACCGCCGCCGCCGGCGCGGGCGACCCGCAGTGGTACATGGACGCGATCATCTACCAGCTGCACGTGAAGGCGTTCTACGACTCCAACGGCGACGGCATCGGCGACTTCCACGGCTTGACGGAAAAGCTCGACTACATCCGCGATCTCGGCGTGAACACGGTGTGGGTGATGCCGTTCTATCCCAGCCCGCTGCGCGACGACGGCTACGACGTCGCCGACTACGAGGAGGTGCACGCGCCCTACGGCAACCGCGAGGACTTCGGGCGCTTCGTCGAGGCGGCGCACGAGCGCGGGCTGCGGGTGATCACGGAGCTGATCGTGAACCACACTTCCGACGAGCACCCCTGGTTCCAGGCGGCGCGGCGCGCGCCCAGGGGCTCGGCCGAGCGCGATTTCTACGTCTGGAGCGACGACCCGAACAAGTACGCCGGCACTCGCATCATCTTCACCGACACCGAGACCTCCAACTGGGCCTGGGACCCGGTCGCCCAGCAGCACTACTGGCACCGCTTCTTCAGCCACCAGCCGGATCTCAACTTCGACAATCCGGAGGTGCTGCGCGCGGTGCTGAAGACGATGCACTTCTGGCTCGACATGGGCGTGGACGGGTTCCGGCTCGATGCGATCCCGTACCTGGTGGAGCGCGAAGGCACTTCCAACGAGAACAATCCCGAGACGCACTCGGTGGTGAAGGCGATCCGCGCCGATCTCGACAGGCATTACACCGGCAAGCTGCTGCTCGCCGAAGCCAACATGTGGCCCGAGGACGTGCGCCAGTATTTCGGCGACGCGGACGAATGCCACATGGCCTACCACTTCCCGATGATGCCGCGCCTCTACATGTCGATCGCGATGGAGGACCGCTATCCGCTGGTGGAGATCATGTCGCAGACGCCGCCCATCCCCGCGGGCTGCCAGTGGGCGATCTTCTTGAGGAACCACGACGAGCTCACCCTCGAGATGGTCACCGACCGCGAGCGCGACTACATGTACCGCATCTTCGCCAACGATCCGCGCATGCGCGTGAACGTCGGCATCCGCCGGCGGCTGGCACCCCTGATGGAGAACAACCGCGACAAGATCGAGCTCATCACCTTCCTGCTGATGACGATGCCGGGGGCGCCGATCATGTACTACGGGGACGAGATCGGCATGGGCGACAACATCTACCTCGGCGACCGCAATGGCGTGAGGACGCCGATGCAGTGGTCCCCGGACCGCAACGCCGGCTTCTCGCGCGCCGACCCGCAGCGGCTCTACCTGCCGCCGATCATGGACGCGGTCTACGGCTACGAGGCGGTGAACGTGGAGGCGCAGCTGCGCAGCCCGTCGTCGCTGCTCCACTGGACGCGCAGGCTGGTGGCGACGAGGAGCCGCTACCGCGCCTTCGGCCGCGGCACGCTCTCGTTCCTGGAGCCCGGCAACCGCAAGGTGCTCGCCTACCTGCGCGAGCACGAGGGCGAGGCGATGCTCTGCGTGGCCAACCTCTCGCGCGTGCCCCAGGCGGTGGAGCTGGACCTCGAGCGCTTCGAGGGCCGCGTGCCGGTGGAGCTCTTCGGCCAGGAGTCCTTCCCGCCGGTGGGGAAGCTGCCCTACCTGGTGATGCTGCCCGGCCACGGCTACATCGCCTTTCGCCTCGCGGCCGACGCCAAGCCTCCGGGCTGGCACCAGGAGCGCCTGCCGCAGCGCCGCCTTCCGGTGCTGGTGCTGGCCCCGGGCTGGCAGGAGCTCATCGACCGGGGCAGCGGGCCGATCGAGCTGCAGCGCATCCTCGTCAACGTCTCGCACGCGAAGCTGCGCGACGACGTGCTGCTGCCGTACCTGCGCGGGCGGCGCTGGTTCGCGGCCAGGAACGAGAAGATCGACGACCTGCGGGTGGCGCGCATCGCGGCGTGGAAGGGCGACAGCGCTACCTGGCGCATCGCATTCGTCGAGGTCACCCTCGCCTCGGGCGCGAAGCAGCGCTACTTCCTCCCGGTCGCACTCGACTGGGAGACGCGCGAGCACGATCCGATGGAGCGCTACGGCGCCTCCACCATCGTGCGCGCGCGCCACAAGGACCGCGTCGGCATCTTCTACGCGGCGTTCGCCAACCCCGACTTCGCGCGCGACATCGCCCGCGCCATGGGCGGGAACCGCGAGGCCTCCCTGGGCGACGGGAAGCTGCGCTTCTCGTCCACCGCCGGCTTCGCGCAGCACGCCGCCGCGATCGAGGACGAGGTGCGCACGCCCGCGCTCGAGCAGACCAATACCGCGGTCTTCTTCGGCAGCAAACTGTTCCTCAAGGGGTATCGCCGCATGCGCGTCGGCGTGAACCCGGAGCTCGAGATGGGGCGCTTCCTGACCGAGGTCTCGCCCTTCCCGCACATCTCGCCGGTGCTGGGCGCGCTCGAGTACGTCTCGCCCGCGGAGCCGGAGCCGGTGACGCTCGCGGTGCTGCAGCGCTTCATGGAGAACCAGGGCGACCTCTGGACCGTGGTCCTCGAGCACCTCGGCCGCATGGTCTCGGTGCCGGCGGGCGGCGACGCGGCGGCGCCGGCCCCGGTGGAGAAGGTCGCGGCGGAATTCCACCTGAACCGCATGGCGCTTCTCGGCCGGCGCGTGGGCGAGATGCACCGCGCGCTTTGCCACACGAGCGGCGACCCGGCGTTCGATCCGCAGCCGAGCGCGGCCGGCGACTTCGCCGCCTGGCAGTCCGCGGTGGACAGGGACATCGACGCGACCTTCGCGCTGGTCGAGGGCGCCATGGCCGGCCTTTCCGAAAGGGCGCGCGGCTCCGCCGCGGCGCTGCTCGAGGCGCGCGAGGCGCTTCGCAGCCGCGTGCGCGCCGCGGGCGGATCCACCCGGCCGGTCCTCAAGACGCGCTACCACGGCGACCTGCACCTCGGCCAGGTGCTGGTGGCGCAGGACGATTTCATCATCGTCGACTTCGAGGGCGAACCCGAGCGCTCGCTCGAGGAGCGGCGCGCCAAGTCGAGCGTGCTGCGGGACGTGGCCGGCATGCTGCGCTCCTTCAGCTACGCCGCGCACGCGGCGCTGCTGCGCCGCGAGGCGGGCACGACCGCCGAGACCGGCGTGCAGGCGCTCGCCGAGTGGGAGGCGAGCGCGCGCCATTTCTTCCTCGAGGGCTACCGCAAGGCGACCCAGGGGCTCGCTTCGGTGCCCGCCGACGCCGCCGACTTCGACACCACGCTCGACCTTTTCCTGATCGAGAAAGCGCTCTACGAGTTGCGCTACGAGATCGCCAACCGCCCCGATTGGCTCGAGATACCGTTGAGGGGCCTCACGGAGCTCACCAAAAAATGACAAGAACAGCGGCGCATCCCCCGGCGGAGCTCTGGCCGGGATCACCCTATCCCCTCGGCGCGACGTGGGACGGCGAGGGCGTCAACTTCGCGCTCTACTCGCGTCATGGCGAGAAGGTCGAGCTCTGCCTCTTCGACGAGGGCGGCAAGCGCGAGATGAGCCGCACCCCGCTACGCGAGCGCACCGACTTCGTCTGGCACGGCTACATTCCCCGCGTGAAACCCGGCCAACTCTATGCCTACCGCGTCCACGGCGCGTACGAACCCCAGAACGGCCATCGCTTCAATCCCCACAAGCTGCTGCTGGACCCGTACGCGCGCCGCATTGTGGGCGCGGTGAAGTGGGCGGACGCGCACTTCGGATACACCATCGGCCACAAGAAGGAGGACCTCTCCTTCGACAAGCGCGACAGCGCCGCGGGGATGCCGAAATGCCAGGTGATCGACGCCACCTTCGACTGGGAGGGCGACATGCATCCCGACCGCGCCTACAACGAGCGCGTGATCTACGAGATGCACGTGGGCGGCTATACGCGGCTGCACCCGGACGTCCCGCCGCAGGCGAAGGGAAAGTTCATCGGGCTCACCACGCCGCAGGTGCTGGACCACCTGAAGTCCCTCGGCGTGACCACCATCGAGCTCCTGCCGGTGCATTCCTTCATCGACGACCGTCCGCTGGTCGAACGAGGGCTGGTCAACTACTGGGGCTACAACAGCCTCGGCTTCTTCGCCCCCGAAGAGCGCTTCGGCGTCGAGGACCCGGTGCGCGAGTTCAAGACGATGGTGAAGACGCTCCACGCCGCCGACCTCGAGGTGGTGCTCGACGTGGTCTACAACCACACCGCCGAGGGCAACGAGAAGGGGCCGACGCTCTCCTTCCGCGGCCTCGACAATTTCGCGTACTACCGGTTGGGCGAGGACAAGCGCTTCAACGCCGACTTCACCGGCTGCGGCAACTCGCTCGATCTGCGCAACCCGCGCGTGCTGCAGCTGGTGGTGGACTCGCTGCGCTACTGGGTGACCGAGATGCACGTGGACGGCTTCCGCTTCGACCTCGCCTCCACCCTTGCGCGGGACAGCCACACCTTCGACGCGCTGTCGCCGTTCTTCGCGGTGCTGCGACAGGATCCCGTACTCGCCCCGCGCTTGCTGATCGCCGAGCCCTGGGACCTGGGCGATGGCGGCTACCAGGTGGGCGGCTTTCCCCACGGCTGGGCGGAGTGGAACGACCAGTACCGCGACACCATGCGCGCCTACTGGAAGGGCGACGGCGGCCTCATCGGCGAATTCGCACAGCGCCTGACCGGCTCCGCCGACCTCTTCGGCCACAACCAGCGTGGGCCGTGCACCAGCGTGAACTTCGTCACCGCGCACGACGGCTTCACCCTGAACGACCTCGTCTCGTACAACGAGAAGCATAATGAAGCGAACGGCGAAGAAAACCGGGACGGCACCGACAACAACCTGTCGTGGAACTGTGGCGCCGAGGGCCCGACCGATGATCCGGAGATCCGTAAGCTGCGCGAGCGCCAGAAGCGCAACCTGCTCGCCACCCTCTTCATCTCCCAGGGCGTGCCGATGCTGGTGGCCGGCGACGAGGTCGGGCGCACCCAGGGCGGCAACAACAACGCCTACTGCCAGGACAACGAGATCAACTGGCACGACTGGTACTGGGACGACCCGAAGTGGAAGCTGCTCAACTTCACCAAGAAGCTGATCCGGCTGCGCCGCACGCACCCGATCTTCCGCCGCCGCGACTTCTTCAAGGGCGTGCCGGTGGGCGACGCGGGCCGCAAGGACGTGGCGTGGCTCAAGCCCGACGGCCAGGAAATGACACCGGAGGAGTGGGGCAAGGAGTTCGCGCGCTCGCTCGGCACGTGGCTGAACGGGCGAGAGCTGCCGGAGACCGACGAGCGCGGCCGGCAACTGCACGACGCAAGCTTCCTGGTGCTCTTCAACGCGCACCACGACCTGATCGAGTTCAAGCTGCCCGACCCGGGCGCGGGCGGCTCGTGGCAGGTGGAGGTGGACACTTCGCTGGAGAACGGCGAGCCGCCGTCGGACGCACCCGCGCCGCTCGAGACCTATCCGCTCCAGGGACGCTCCCTCGTCCTCCTTCGCCAGAATTCCGCGGACGGTTCGTGAAGCGCCGGCACGACATGCCGTTCGGCGCGGAGCACCGCGGCGATGCGACCCGATTCAGCCTCTGGGCTCCGGGGAGCGAGCACGTGCGCCTCGCGCTCGGACGCGAGGGCGGGCGCACCTTCCCGATGCACGCGGCGCCCGACGGCTGGCATTCGCTGTCGCTCGAAGGCGTGAGCGCGGGCGAGCCCTATGCCTTCGAGGTTCGCGAGGGCCACGCCGCGGTGCCCGACCCCGCCTCGCGATCCAATCCGTGGGACGTGCATGCGCCGAGCGTGGTGGTGGATCCGACGTCGTACGAGTGGCAGGACGGCGGCTGGAAGGGGCGTCCCTGGAGCGAGGCCGTCGTCTATGAGCTGCACCTCGGCACTTTCACGCCGCAAGGCACGTACCTTGCCGCCATCGAGCGCCTGGATCACCTGCAGCGCCTCGGCGTCACCGCCGTCGAGATGCTGCCGGTGGCGGAGTTCTCCGGGCAGCGCAACTGGGGCTACGACGGCGTGCTGCAGTTCGCCCCCGACGCGGCCTACGGGCGGCCCGACGATCTCAAGCGGCTGGTGGACGAGTGCCACCGGCGCGGGCTGATGGTGCTTCTCGACGTGGTCTACAACCACTTCGGCCCGGAGGGCAATTACCTGTCGCTCTACGCGCCGCAGTTCTTCAACTCCGCGCACCAGACGCCGTGGGGCGCGGCGATCAACTTCGACGGCGAGCATTCGCGCACGGTGCGTGATTTCTTCGTGCACAACGCGCTCTACTGGATCGAGGAGTTCCACTTCGATGGGCTGCGCATGGACGCGATCCACGCGATCGCCGACGACTCCCCGCGCCACATCGTGATGGAGATCGCCGAGGCGATCGACGCCGGCCCCGGCCGCGAGCGGCACGTGCACCAGGTGCTGGAGAACGCGCGCAACGAGGCCCGCCTGCTGGAACGCGGCCGCACCCACGCCACCGCGCAGTGGAACGACGATGCCCACCATGCATTCCACGTGCTCCTCACCGGCGAACACGACGGCTATTACGGCGACTACGCCGAACGCCCCGCCTGGCACCTCGGGCGCACGCTCGCCGAGGGCTTCTCCTACCAGGGCGAGGTCTCGAAGCACGAGGGCGGCGTCCCCCGCGGCGAGCGCTCGGCCCACCTGCCGCGGCAAGCCTTCGTGCAGTTCCTGCAGAACCACGACCAGGTCGGCAACCGCGCGTTGGGCGAGCGGCTCTGCGCGCTATCCAGCCCCGCGGCGCAGCGCCTGGCCACCGCGGCGTTGCTGCTCGCCCCGGGCATCCCGCTCCTCTTCATGGGCGAGGAGTTCGCCGCGGCCACGCCGTTCGTCTTCTTCTGCGACTACCAGGGCGATCTCGCCGCCGCGGTGCGCGACGGGCGCCGCCGCGAGTTCGCCTCCTTCGCGCATTTCCGCGACCCGGCCGCCCGCGAAGCGATACCGGACCCGAACGCCGAGGCGACCTTCCTCTCCTCGAAGCTCGATTGGGATTGCCTCGGTCGCGACGAGCATGGGCGCGTGCTCGCGCACCATCGGCAGCTGCTCGCCCTTCGCGCGAGCGAGATCGCGCCGCGCCTGGGCGATGCGGCCTGCGCCGGCACTTTCTTCCTCGCGGGAAGCTGCGGCGTGGCGGTCGACTGGCTGCTCGCCGACGGCGCCCGCCTGCACCTGCGCGCGAGCTTCGGCAGCGAGGCCGTGCCGCTGGCCGTCGCCCCCGGCGCGGTGCTGCATGGCGAGGGCGAGGCGCCACGCGACGGGACGATGCCCGCCTGGAGCGGAGTGTGGACTCTCGAGAGGGCGTGATGGACGAGGCCCTCGAAAAGCTCGCACAGCTCTACGGCATCGAATCCGGATACCACGACGTATTCGGCAACTGGCACGCGGCCTCGGACGCCACGCTCCATGCGCTGCTCGCCGCGATGGGTGTCGAGGTCGGGGACCCGGCGGCCGTCGAGGAACGCCTGCAGTCGCACGAGCGCGACGCGTGGACGCACGTGGTCCCGCCGGTCACGGTCCTGCGAACGACGCAGCTACGCGCGGGCGTGCGCGTCCAGCTGCGCGAAGGCTCGCAGCAGCCGCTCTCGTGGCGCATCACCGAGGAGAGCGGCGAGATGCGCCAGGAAGGCTTCACGCCGCTCAAGCTGAAGGCGCTCGAGGAGCACGCGGGTGAGGCAGGCCCGGTGCGCGCCTACGCGCTGCCGCTTCCCGCTGAGGTGCCGGAGGGCTACCACCGCCTCGCCATCTTCGAGGGCGACACGCTGCTCGGGGGCGGCAGCGTGGTGGTGGCGCCGCAGCGCTGCTACCTGCCGCCGGTGCTCGCGGGCGGCGGGCGTGTGTGGGGTGCGACCGTGCAGCTCTACGGCCTCACCTCCGCGCGCAACGCCGGCATCGGCGACTTCTCCGAGCTGCGCGCCTGCGCCGAGGCGTGGAGCAAGCGCGGCGCGGCGCTTCTCGGCACCAACCCGCTGCATGCGCTCTCGATGCGCGACCCGGGCACCGCGAGCCCTTACAGC
>JBKJTM010000314.1:0-13095 GCA_046590805.1 Usitatibacter sp. | reverse complement strand
ATGAGCCCCTACGAGCTCGAGCAGGAGGGCGGCAGCGTCGAGCACTGGAACGACGAGCCGGGGCGCGACTGGCTGGAGCGGCTGCTGCGCACCTGGCCGCACGCGGCGTGGCTCAATCCCGTCCCGGAAGAGCATTGGGGATGGACCACCTCGGTGCAGAACATCCAGCGAATCATGGATGGGCGCATGTATCCGGTGACGATCGCGGGGCTCGAGCGGGCGATGAAATCCCTCGCGGTCAAATCGTGACGCGCGGTGGATTTGGTCCTCCGCACCGGCTACGGCGTCAGATCCATCGCCTTCACGATCCGATCGAACGGCAGCTTCGCCTTCTCGTTGAGCGTTTTCACGTTTTCCGCCGTCGCGGCGCTGAAAAGGCACATGCATGCACCGGTCTCCGGCACGAACGTCGAGCGGATGTAGCTCACCGGCGTGCCGTTCGAGGACATGTCCGCAGCGGCGCCGATGGCGGCTTTTTGCGCCGCTCCGAGGTCGTCCATCGAGATGCCCTTGAGCGAGCGTTCCACCATGAAGGTCGCCATGTATGCTCCTTTCGATCACGGACCATTCCGTGGAAATCAATATGGGCTGGCGCGCTGCCGGCGTGAAGCGGGCGCAGGTTATCGATCCATAACCTCGGGCGGCGGGCGAGCGGAGTAGATTCGTGGGAACGACGGCTTCCCGGGGGCGGCATGGAGATCCATCAAATCCGCTATTTCCTCTCCGTATGTGAGCACGGCAGTTTCTCGCGTGCGGCCGAGGCATGCGACATCTCGCAGCCGGCGATGACCGCGGCCATCAAGAAACTCGAGCAGGAGGTCGGCTCCCCGCTCCTGCATCGGGAGGGCAAGCGCCTGCTCGTGACCGAGCTGGGCTGTCGGATGCGCCCGCACTTCGAGCAGGTGCTGGGCGAGACACAGCGAGCCGCGGACGTGGCGCGGAATTTCCGCCTGCTCAGGCAGGCACCGCTGCGCGTGGGAACGATGCCGACCATCGGGCCCGCGCGACTCGCCGGCTTCTTTGCCAGCTTCCGCTCGCGCAGCCCGGGCGTCGAGCTCACCGTCGAGGAAGGCCCGCTGCCGTCCCTGTTGCGGGACCTGGAGGCCGGTGAGCTGGAGGTGGCGATCGTCAGCTCGCCGCAACCCCTGGCCGACGCCTTTCGCACGCAGCCGCTCTACCGCGAGCGATACGTCGTCGCCTTTCCCAAGGGACACGTCTTCGAGTCGCTGGAGGCAGTCACGCTGCATGAAACCTCGGGAAAGGACTATGTCGACCGGCTGGCCTGCGAGCTGCGCGAGATCGTCATGGGCGTGTGCCACGAGCGTGGCGTGGAGCTCTATGCCGCATTTCGCACCGACCGCGAAGACTGGGTGCAGTCACTGGTCGAGGCTGGCTTGGGGTTCGCCTTCATGCCCGAGCATTCGGTGACTTCACGCAGCGTCGCCACACGGCCGCTCATCGATCCGGCGGTCGAGCGCGCGGTGCTGGCCGCGGAGGTCCGAGGACGCAAGCGCTCGCCTCCCGCCAAGCTCTTCTTCGAGGCGCTGAATACGCATCCCTGGGGCGCCGAGGGCCGCCTGCCCGACCCCAGCGTGTCACTGTCATGACCATCGCGACGCCGGATGCACCGGCCACCACCAGGCATTACGTCCTCACGAACCGACGAACGCCGACGCAATCGACCTCGCGCCGAACCTTCCCCTGATATTGCAGGTAGTGAAGATGCGCGATCGACTCGCCCATCGCGAACATCATCTGGTGGTCGTCGAGCTTCCTCTTGAAGAGGAGCGGCAGCGCGTCGAAGGCGGTGATCGGGGTGCCGCAGCCCTCCAGCAGCCGCTCCAGGCGCTTTTCGTGATGCTCGTGGAGCTGCGCGATCCGAGTGTGCAACCCATGGAAGACGCGCTCGTGCGAGGGCAGCACGCGCGCGTCCGCGGGCAGGTGGCCCAGCCGCGAGAGCGAACCCAGGAACTGCGCGAGCGGATTGCTCTCCGGCTGGTTGCCCCACACGCCCACGTTGCTCGTGATCCGCGGCAGCACCTGGTCGCTCGAGATCAGGACATTGAGGTCGGCGCAGTAGAGCGTCGCCTGCTCGGGCGCGTGTCCGAAGACCGTGATGACCTCCCACTCGCGCCCGCCGATCGCGAGCTTGTCGCCATGCATCATCCGCCGGTAGGTTTTCGGGACGTCGGGGACTCCACGCCGATAGCCGTTGCCGGTGCGCATCTTCTCCGGGATCGTGGCGAGATCGAGGCCGTTGCGCGCGAAGAAGGCCATGCCGGTGGCGCGATCGAAGCCCGCGGTGTCGTCGTGCGCCGCATGCGCCGACAGGTACTCCGTAGAGGTCATCCAGAAGGGCGCCCCGGTGCGCTCGACCAGCCACGCGGCCGAGCCCACGTGGTCGGGGTGGTAATGGGTGACGACGACGTTCCTGACCGGCCGGCCACCCATGGAGCCGCTGAAGTGCCGCTCCCACAGGTCCCACGTCGCCTCCACACCGAAGCCCGTGTCGATGAGCGTCCAGCCATCGCCGTCCTCGAGGAGCCACAGGTTGATGTGGTCGAGCGCGAAAGGCAGCGGCATGCGGATCCACCACACGCCGGGCGCGGCCTCGATCGCCTCGGCCGGTTGCGGAACGCGGTCTTCGAACGGGTGAGTTACTTGGTCGTGAAGACCCACAGGCCGTTCCAGGCGGGCCCCGGAGTGTTCTGGCGGAAGTGCTCGATTCGCTTCAGGAAGAGCTTGTAGAGCTTGGTTTCAGGCGCCGCCTGGGAGAGGGACTTCAACTGCGTCTCGGCCTCGTCCCAGCGCTGCTTGCGGTAGAGGTCCATCGCCTTGTGCCAGCGCTCGATCTCCGCGAGCGCCGTTTCGCCCATCTCGCTCACGCGGCCCATCGGCTCGAAGATATTGATGCCCTCGACCCGCCCCTTGACGGCGACCACGTCCACTTGGCGGTAGACGAAATCCTTGGTCGCCTTGACGATATTCTCGGTGACGAGGATGCCGACGCCGTATTCCTTGGTGAGGCCCTCGAGGCGCGAGGCGATGTTCACCGCGTCGCCCATCACCGTGTACGCGCGGCGGAAGCGCGAGCCCATGTCACCCACGTTCATCTCACCGCAGTTCAGGCCCGCGCCCGCGTTCAGCATCGGCCAGCCGCGCTTCGCGAACTCGGTGTCCAGGCCGCGGATGCGCTTCTGCATGTCGAGCGCGGCGTTGACGCCTTGGGTGGCGTGATCGGCGTCGGCGACCGGCGCGCCCCAGAACGCCATGATGGCGTCGCCGATGTACTTGTCGATGGTGCCGCGGTGATCCTGGATCACCTCCGTCATCGCGGTGAGGTAGGCGTTCATCATGTCGCGCAGCCCCTCGGCGGTGAGGCCTTCGGAGATCGAGGTGAAGTCGCGCACGTCGGAGAAGAACACCGTCATGTTGCGCGCCTCGCCGCGCATCGAGTACTCCTCCGGGTTCTTCGACATCTCCGCCACCAGCTCCTTGGGGACGTAGGTGCCGAAGAGGCCGCTCATCAGGCGCCGCGAGCGCGCTTCCGAGAAGAATCCCCAGGCCATGTTGAGCAGGTAGAGCAGGGCGAGCATCGCCACCGGGGCGGCGATGTTGAGCACGAAGTGCTGCGCCTTCCAGGCGAATGCGTTGATCGCCAGCAGGATGGCGATCGTCACCAGCACCGCGATGGTCGAGGTGACCGCCGACAGGCGCGGCAGCAGGAACGCGAACGGCAACCCGATCAGCAGGATGGTGAGCACCGAGATCGCGAGCACGAAGTCGGGCTTGTGCATGATCGACTGGTCGAGGAAGCCGCTCACCAGGTTCGCGTGCACCTCGACTCCGGGGAAATCCTCGCGCACCGGCGTCGAGCGCAGGTCGAGAAGGCCCTGGGCGGAGGTGCCGACGATCGCGATCTTGTCGCGCAACTCTTCCTCGGCGACCCTGCCGCGCATCACGTCGGTGGCGGAGACGTAGCGGAAGACGCCGGTCGCACCGCGATAGGGGATGAGGGCGCTCATGCGCTCGTCGAGCGGGATTTGCAGCTCGCCGATGCTCACCGAGGGAATAGTCGCGAGGTTGCCCGAAAACGAGGTCGGCCTGTTCACGCGCACCCTGGCCGGCACGTTGCCGAGGTAGGTGCGGGTGACCGCGAAGGCCATCGCCTCGTAATAGCCCTCGCCGTACTTCATGAAGATCGGTAGGCGGCGTGTGACGCCGTCGAAGTCGAGCTGGGGGTACAGGTGGCCGGCCGCCGTCGCCTGCTTCTGCAGCTGCTCCACGTTGCCGCTGAAGCCCGCGGCGAGGTTGTGCATGAAGATCCAGCCCGGGTCGCCGAGGCTCTTCTCATCGAAGGTGGGCGGGGGCAGCACGCCGGACTTCTCGCTCTTGCCGCCGAGGAAGAAGCCGAGCACGACCGGGCGCTTGCCCACCTCGTCGGCGAACAGACGATCGTAGTCGAGCGTCTGGCGCGCGCGCTCGAGGAACGCCTGGAACTTGGGTTCGTCCTTGAGCTCGCTCTTGCCCAGCTGCTCGAGACTGTTCAGGCCCGAGCTGTTGTCGGGCTCCGCGAACACGATGTCGAAGCCGACGACGCGCACCTTGTACTTGTCGAACAGCTGCTGCACCAGCAGCTTCATCCTGTCGCGGCTCCACGGCATCCGGCCCTCGGCGTTGAGGCTCTTCTCGTCGATGTCGATGATCACCACGCGCGGATCGAGCGTCTTCGGCATGAACAGCCGCAGGCGCGCGTCGTAGGCGAGGAGCTCCATCTGCTGGATGAAGCGCGACTGGGCCCACTCCGCCTCGTGGACCAGGAAGGCGAGAACCAGCGCCACGCCGATCGCGATGCGGATCCAGGTGTTGCCGCTGAGTTTCGGGAAGAGGGCGCTGAGTTTCACGGCCTTGTCGTTATGGTCGGAAGGTGCAGCCGGTCTGGCGAATGATACACCGCGGAAAACGGCCTCCCGAAGGCTCTCAGGCCGTCCCCCGGAGCCACGCGACCAGGTGCCGCAGCGGCGACGTGAGGCGCCATGAGGTGCTCGCCTGGATCTGGCGCAGGCGCTCCTCGCTTTCGCCGAGCGCCGCGGCGGCGTGCGCCGCTTCGGCCTGCCTCTCGGCGAGGGCACGCGCAGCCGCACGCGCAGCCTCCTCGCGCTCAGCCCACAGCGTGCCAACCAGCGCCCTGAATCGTTCCTCCTTGGCTGCGTATACCGCGTCGGGATCGAAGAGATACCGTCGCAGCAGCTCCAGCGAGCGCGCCTTGCCGCAAACGACTCCATCCTCGAAGAGGTAGGCGGGCGGATATTGCTCCGGCGTCGCGACCGGCTCGACAAGCCATCGATCGGCGATGGCGGCGGCATCCGCTGGCGCCTTCGGGCGTGGGCGTGGGGCTCCGACGCCGGCCACATAGGCGTCGCGGTAGGCGTTGAACGAGGTGAAGGCAACCGGCGGGATAGCCGGCGAATCCCCTGCGCCACCCGCGGACACCAACGCATCGTTCATCCGGGATGCTGCTCCGTCCCACGGCAGGATGCAGGCGCGCGGATACTCGCGAAGGCGCTCGCCGATGGCTCCGATGTCGGTGGCCACGATCGGCAGGCCAGACCTGAGGGCCGCGGATAGCGTGTACGAGTAGGTTTCAGGACACTGCGACGGAAAGAATAATACGTCGCCGTGCTCCTTCGCGATCAGCGCCGGAAGGGCGCCCTCAGGGTATTCACCGGTTACCGTGAGCGGAGCGTCGGGCCATTGGGGCAGCGGCTTGCCGAGGAAGCCCAGGACCACAAAGTGCAGGGCGAGGCCGCGCCGCGAGGCATCCTCGACGCAAGCTTGCAGCGCATCGAAGCCCTTCAGCGTAGAAATCGCGCCCGGCACAAGTACGCGCAGCGGTCGCGGCGGCGGCCCATCCCGCATCTCCGGATGGGGCCACACGAGCGGCGACACCTGTGGAAAGAAAGCGTGAATTCGCGCCGCTGTATCGCTGCAGGGCGCGATCACCCGGCCGGCTGTGGAGAGCAGCGTGGCGAAACGCTCGCGCCACTGCGCGATGGTCAACGGCCACTGCGCAGGTGCCGCGTCCAGGCATTTGCCGCAATCCGGCGCCATGCCGCAGTAACGCCCGCTCGCATCGGCAAGGTGATATGCCGGGCATGCCGGAAAGTAATCGTGCAGCGTGAGGTCGTGCGCGCAGCCGAGCCTGGAGGGCAAGTCCAGAACCGCCTCGGGAAGGCCGCTCACGTGATGAAAGTGGATGCGGTCGAGGCGGAGGGCGCCCAGGAATCCGATCAGCCCCTCCCAGTCGCCGACCCCATCGAACCAGAGCTTCAGCTGCTCGCCGCTTCGCAGCCAACGCAGCGCCACGAAGGGCGCGACATGCGGTTCGAGCATCAGCACCTCGACATCCGGCTCGAGCGCAAGTGCGAGATCCCCGACATGCCTCGCCACGCCGCCTCCGCCCGAGTGGGCGACGAACAACACTCGCGCGCGCTCGGATCGGGCTAGGCGCCCGAGGCTCGCCAGGGCGGCGCCATTCATGGCGTCACGGCCCTGGTTCCTTCCCGGAAGAGGACTTCTGCATCACGTGGTTGAAGTACTTCCAGAGCCAGAAAGACTTGATCTGTTCCAGCTCCCGCTGGCGTGCGAACGCCAGCGTCTCGGCATGGCTGAGCCCCTGTTGCAGCCGCTCGATCGCGCCGTCACGCTCCCGCACCTGTTTCGCGAGCGTTATCGCGTCGGCAGTACGCTCGGCGACGAAGGCGGTTGCCTCCGCGAGACCCGCCTCGAGGCGTCGGACGGCCGCGTCGCGCTCCGCGAGGGCACTGGCGACCTCATGAAGGCGCGAGAGCAGGGCGGCCCGCTCCGCAGCCCGCTCATCGAGGACGGCGACAGCTTCCTGCGCATTGGTGTTGGCACGCGCAGCGTCTATTGCTTGTCGCATGGGGAGCACCGGGTCGGCGGCGATGAACTCCTGCACTAGCCGGCCATATTCGGGATGTGCCTCCAGGAGCGCCGTGGCGGCAGACTGCATCTGCGCCGCGCGCGACTCCGAAAAGCTCACGCCGCCCTCGTGGAACACGAGCACGTCGCAGGCGAGCACGTTGCGCCACCCCGCCTTGGCGGCGCGCAGGCAGAAATCGTTCTCTTCTCCATACCCGCGGCCGAAGCGCGCGGCGTCGAACGTGCCGATCTCCCTGATGCAATCACGCCGCACGAACATGCAGAACCCGACCGCCGTGGGCAGGTCCACCACCTTGCCGCGGTTGGCCTGCGCGATGAGGCGGTCGAGACCGCCCAGGCCGAGAGTTCCGGGAATCCGGCCCTTCCAGCCGTCGTAGGGGTACGAGCAGATGGTGGCGTTGTTCGAGAAAGGGGTCACCGTGGCTATCCTGGGCGCGCGCTGAACGGCGGCGCCGAGGCGCACGACCCAGTCGTTCGCCACTTCGGCATCGCTGTTCAGCAGGATTACGTCGCGGTCGTCGTGCAGGGCCATGCCTCGGTTCGCCGATACCACGAACCCCGCGTTGGCCGCGTTGCGCAGCAAGGTGATCCTGCCCGCTGCCGACAGGCCGTCCAGGTAGCTCGCGATCGCCGGATTCGGGGTGGCGTCGTCCACCACCACGACCTCCGCCATCTCCGGGGCGCAGGTCGCGATCGCGCTCTCAAGGCAACGCCGCGTTTCCTCGAGGCCCTCGAACACCGGAATGATGACGTCGATCAAGACAGCCGCCTATCCGCCCCGCAGCCGCCGCGTCACGCCCCCGAGGCCCTCGCGCCGCAGCAGGCGCATCAAGCGCGAGCGCAGGGACTTGCCCGCCTGCGGGGCGAAGAGCAGGCCCAGCAGCTTGAACGCCACCGTAGGCGAGATGCCGCCGCGCACCACGGCCTGCGGCTGACTTGCGGGAGTGTGACCAAACAGGTGGGGAGAGCGGATGCGGCCCTCGGTCTCGCACCAGCGCCGGAACGTCATCCCCTGCGTGGAGCTGTCGTAGGGATCGGGAAAGGCGTATTGCAGGTCCGGATTCTCGCGGTATACGCGCCGATGGCGATCCTCCACGGCGCTGCCGTCCGAGAAGCGCCCGAACGCCCAGGGCCACGTCGCGACCGGATCGTCGTGCGAGCGGGCGGTCTCGCGCTCATACCACGCGATCAGCTGCTGCACCGAGTCGTTGCCGGACGCGTTCTTGCCGGCCATGATCCGGTGGGCGCCACTGTCGAAGCCGGTGAAGTGGTAGAAGCCGAGCGGCTCGCCGTCGATGGTGAACCCCGCTTCCACGCTGCCCGCCATGTAACGCGTGGTGAGGTTCCAGGTGGCGACGTTGTGGCGCGGCGATTTGATGATGGCCACGCCCTCGAAGAAGATGGGCGCGAAGTTGAGCCACTTCTGGTCGGTGAAGAGCCCGTTGGCGATGTCCGCGCGGCAGAACTCGTAGGTGCGCTCTCCCCACCAGCGGGAGAAGCGGCGCCCTTCCTCGGTGTTGCTCACGCCGATGAACCCCAGGTTGAACACACCCCACTTGAGGCTGCCGATCTCGTTGTCGATCACCGCCTCGTAAGTGGTTTCCGGCTTGACCTGGTGCGGTGTGAGGGCGAGGTTCGAGCTGTGCAGCACCCGCAGGATGTCGTCCACACGCGAGAACAACACCATGTCGGGATCGAAGTACAGCACCCGCTGGCAGTCGGCGCGCTCGAAGAGGCGCTGGAAGACGAACGGTTTGATCGCCGTGGACAGCTCCACGATGCTGTGCCTGAACGTCCAGTTGCGCCAGTTCGGAATACCGAGCGCGGAAATCTCCATGACGCTGTCGAAAGGTTCGTCGCGCTCCTGCAGCCATGCCGGCTTCTCGTCGGCAAGCGCGAGGTGGATCAGCGCCTCGGGGTGGAAGCGGCGGATGGATTCACACAGGGTGCGAACCTTCGGCAGGTAGTTGACCGCCGCGCTCGTGAAGACGTGGAGCCGGCCTTGCACTGCCGATTCGAGGGTCACGCTCATGCCGCGAGGGGCGCTTGCGCCGCGAGTTCGTGATGGAAGCTCAGCATCGCCTCCAGCGCCGCCTCCGCGCTCACCGTCGGGCACAGGCGCGCCATCGGGTATCCGCGCAGCCGCTCGGCGGGCGCCCCCAGGTCGAAGGCGACGATCGGCACCCCGAGCGCCATCATCTCGTCCACCACGTAGGAAAAGGTCTCGGGCCAGATGGAAGGAAAGAGGAGCATGTTGATCCCATGCTGCTCCATCAGCGCCGGGAGATCGTCGCGCCGGTAGGGTCCCGTGACATTGAGCCGGCTCGACGAGACCGCAGCGTCCAGCGTGCCCATCACCACGATGCGTGCCTCGCGCTGGCTTCCTCCGAGGATCCGCAGCATTCCGGTCACGATCGACGCGCCCTTCTGGGCGCTGATCGTTCCCATCACGCCGATCACGAGCGGTGCGCCATGGTCGACGCGCGGCCGACGCGGGGGAAAGTAGTCGCGTTCGTGGGGCACGAGCGTCAGCTTTTCGGGATCCAGGGCGGGGTAGGCGCGTAGCAGGAGGTGGCGCGTGGACTCGGAGAAGCACCGGATCTCGTCCGCGGCCAGGAGGCAACGCTGCCACACGGTCCGCCAAACGCCGATGTCCGCCGGCGGAGATAGCGCGACATGGGATCCCTCGTGCTTCGCCAGGCAGCGGCGGCACTCGGCCATATCGGGTATCCCGCAGTAGCGCCCTTCGGCATTGAGCAGTACGAACGACGGACAGACCGCGAAATAATCGTGTGCCGTCACCGACAGGCGGGCGCGGGGATAAGCCGCGCGCATGCGCGCCAGCCAGTCCGCCAGCAGCAGCGGGTCGTCGAACGACACGGGGCTGTTCACGAAGAGCTCGGCCAGGGGGACCTTCTCGAGCAGCCCTTCGAGGGCAAGGAAGCTCGAGGCACGGAACTCCGCCTCGCGACTTCCGGGAGCCAGCAGCCGCACGCGGTAATCCAGCGTCGCGAGGTGATAGGTGCATAGCAGGACCGTGTCGCCGGCGGCGAGCCATGCCGCGATGGTTTTACCCCGGTAGTGGTTGGCACCGCCCCCCATGTCGTGGTCGAAGATCACACGCACCGCCACCGCGTCTTGCAACCCGCGTCCGAGCGCTTCGATTCCCCCGCCCTCCTCGAGCGACGGGATGCCGAAGCCGCTGTGATCGCGCAGGCGCAGCAGCCCGCTGAAGTCGCGCGCCTTGATGCCGCGCCATGCTGCCCGCAGCAGCCGTTGCGCCGCGGGTAACGTGGGCTTGCCGGCACGCATTTCGGCCACGCCGCCGCAATCGATCGTGGTGGTGCCGCCATCCTCGAAATCGACTTCCAGCGAGATCTTGCCGACGGAAGCGTCCGGTACATAACCCGTGACGACGAATCCGGAGCGGGCGGCGGCCACGTACTCGGGGAAGTTCTGCTGGACGTCCTCGCGCGCCAACCCGAAGCTCGTCGCGAAGCGCTTGCGCCAGCCGGCCGCGTCGATCTGCACGTGCACGTCGCGGATCGCGCGGCTGCGATGCGCAATCCATCCCCACCCGAAGACGCGCTTGCCGCTCACAACGAGCCGGTTGATATCGAAACGCAGGTCTTCAGCAGCGGTGGGCATTGGGAAGAGCGAGGGGGGCTGTACCAGCGAAATTGTAAGCCATCGCAGCCAAGTTTTCCCTCGCAACCGCTAGAATCCCGTAATGATCAAAGCTTTGCCGCATCGTTTGCCGGCGCCACGCAGCGCTGAATGAGCCCGCCGACGCCCGTCCAATTGCTGGCGCTCTATTTTCCCCAGTTCCACGCGATTGCCGAGAACGACGCGTGGTGGGGAAAGGGATTCACCGATTGGGTCAACGTGCGGCGCGCCCAACCGCAATTCCGCGGCCACGACCAGCCGCGCGTGCCGCTCGGGCAACGCTATTACGACCAGTCGAGCAAGGAGACCCTTGCGTGGCAGATCGATCTGGCGCGCCGCCACGGAATCCACGGCTTCTGCCACTACCACTACTGGTTCGACGGCAAGCAGCTGCTGGAGAAGCCGACGAACATCGTGCTCGATTCGCCCGAGCTCGACTTCCCGTTTTGCCTCGCATGGGCCAACGAGACCTGGTCGCGCCGATGGGATGGACGCGACCACCACGTGCTGCAGGCGCAGACGCACCGCCCCGACCGGACCCTCTGGCAGCGCCACTTCGACTATCTGTTCCGTGCGTGGAGTGATCCGCGCGCGATCAAGGTGGACGGCCGGCCGCTCTTCCTCGTCTACCGTGCGCAGCTGATCCAGCAGCCGGGTGAGATGTTCGCCTTCTGGCGCGGGGAGGCCGTGAAGCGGGGGCTGCCCGGCCTTTACCTCGTCGCCATGAAGCAATACGAGTTTCCGGCGCCCGAGGTGCTGCGGCACTTCGACGCGACCATGCAGTTCCAGCCTTTCGAGGCGATTTTTTCGCCCGACTACGAGGGCGAGGTGCTCGAGACGAGCAAGCCCGTCATGGCGTTGAGGCGCCTGCCGGAGCGGGCGCAGGATGTGCTGCGCGCGCTGCGCTACTGGCTTTTCTCCGGCCTCACCTTCTACGACTACGACATGGTGTGGAAACAGATCCTGAAGGTCGAGCGCGAGGGCGCAATCCCCGCGTTTCCCGGAGCGTTCGTCGACTGGGACAACACCGCGCGGTATGTGAAGCGTGCGCGCATCTTTCGCAGCGCCTCGCCGGAGCGCTTCGAGCACTGGTTCCGGCAGCTGGTCGCGATCACGGCGACGCGCCCGCATCCCGAGCGCACTATCTTTCTCAATGCGTGGAACGAATGGGCCGAGGGAACCTACCTCGAGCCGGACGAGAAGCACGGGTTCGGATACCTGGAGGCGGTCAAGCGCTGCATGGACCGACAGGCGACCTTCGCGAGCGACGCCAGATCAGTCGCCGACTGAATGAGAGCTGGCTTGGGGTACGGGCGATTGGAAGGGTAGGATGGTCTTCTCCGCTTGGCCGCGGCTATGCGAGGGGAACTCAAGGCGAAACCATCCCACAACAGCCTTTTGAAGGGAGAAAAACATGAAGACATCGGCGCTTTCCGTGGCCTGTGCCGCTTGCGCCGCATTTCTGAGCGCCAGCGTCCTGGCCGACGCACCCACGTTTCCATACACCCCGTTGGCGGAGGCACGTTCTTTCAGCGACGCGTTGAGCGAGGCTGACGCCGCCCGCGAGGCCTTGCTGAACACCGCTCCTGACGGCAGCAAGGCGCGGGGCGGGCCCAAGGTCGATGCGAGCACAAAGGCGAACGTGAGCGTCTTCGGCTCGATCGTCAACAACCAGGGCTCGGCCCTTTGCGGCCTGGTGCTCGCCAACGGCCAGTTCATGTTTTCATGCTCGCCGAACGGCACGTATTCGCTCGTGGTCCCCCAGGACGCGGCGGGACAGGTAACGCTGTTCGGCTTTGCCGACGGCCATTTCCCCTACCGCCTGATCTTCGGCGGTTCCGGGGGGCGCTACGACATGATGCTCAACATCGCGAGCAGTGTCGTCACACCGCCGCCCCCGCCTCCGACCAACAGCACGATAACGTTCACGATCACCGACGGCTGCAACAACGGCGTCCAGATCCGCTACAAGTTCTACGACGTGACCAACAACCTGGTGTGGCCCACGAGCACGACCAGCTACTTCTCCGAGTTTTTCAACGCGTCGTACACCCATAACCTGAGCTGCCGTACCGGCGCGAATGTCTGCTACGGAGGGCGCAGCGCCTCGTTCTATTGGGGCGTCGATGTCGACGGCACCAAGTCGTGCTCCGACTGCTGCATCTCCTGCCAGAACGGCAACAGCCTGAGCCGCCGCCTTACGTGCTGAGCGACGCCGACATTGCGCTCGACCTGGGATCCTGGCGCAGCTTCCTTGATAACCAGGTCGAGGTGATCCCCGGATGGCTCAACGTCGAGGCGGCATTGCTCACCGCGCAGGTATGCGCCGCGCAGCACGCGGCGGGCCTGCGCGGCAACTTCCTCGAGATCGGGGTGTACAAGGGAAAATACCTCTCCGTCCTGTGCCGGGCAGCCGCGCCGGACGAGAAGGTGGTCGGCTTCGACCTCTTCATCGGGGCGGAGGAC
>JBKJTM010000079.1:0-6727 GCA_046590805.1 Usitatibacter sp. | reverse complement strand
GCGCTTCGGTCGCGGCTTCCGGGCATCCGACTGGTGCAGGTGATCCACGTGCGCGACGAGTCGTCGACCCGGGGAGCTGCCTCGAGCGCTTCATCGACCGACGACTCGTCGCGCACGTGGATCACCTGCACCAGTCGGATGCCCGGAAGCCGCGACCGAAGCGCGCGCAGCTCCTGCGGCCCGACCCGATCGACGAGCTGCAGCACCGAGGTCCCGCAGCGCGCATGCTGCTCGACGATGGCGTCGGCATGCTGGAGCGACGTGAGGAGGAAAGTGGCGACCGTCGGCGGCACATGCGCCACGATCTCCGCGATCAGCGCTTCGTCGATGACCCCGGGACCGCTCGGCATCGCGGAGACGAGCCCCAGGGCCGAGGCGCCACAGGCGATCGCAAGCTCCGCCTCCGCGACGCTCGCGATGCAGCAGACCTTCACGCGCGGGATGGGATCAGCCACGGGCAACCAGCAAGTCGAGATAGGCACCCGTCTCCCGCTGGCTCGGCTCGATGCCCAGCTTCGCCATCAGCTCGTCGGCCACCGCCCGGCCGTCGTGCAGCGACTCCGTCTTGCCCAACACCACCTCGAGCTCCACGAACGTGCCCAGGCCGCGGACCTCGTCGAGGTGGATGCGCGTGCGGTCCACCAGGTACACGCGGCGCACCTTCGCCACGCGGCCCAGGATACCGAACGCACGCGCGAGCGTCTCGCGCAGTTGCGCCGGCGCGGCGATGGGCGCGATCGAATAGTCGCTCACCTTGGGCCCCGCCTCGTCCGCCCGCGTGTAGTGGATGAGCTCGCCGCGGCCATCGGCGAACTCGCGCAGCTTGAGGCGCCCGTTGCCGCATCGGAAGAAGGTGTCGTCCTGGACCAGCTCCTCGGGTCCATGGGTCGCGATGGCGCGTGCACGCGTCTCGATCAGCGCGAGGTCGCCGACGCGCGCCTTGATCTCGATGTTGCGGGGCATGGCGGAATGGTTTTCGGGGACAATAGGGGACCGGCAAAATCTTACGGGAATCCGAGAATGATGCGATGGATCTGCACACTCGCCTGCGCCGCCGTGGCGAATGTCTTCGCCTGGGGCGCCGACGGCCACTCGGTGATCGCCGAGATCGCGCAGCGGCGCCTCACGAACGAGGCGCGGCTGGAGATGGAGCGCCTGCTGGGGCCGGGGGTGTCGCTCGCGTCCCTCTCCAGCTGGGCGGACGACGTGCGCCCCGATCGCCCCGAGACTACCAACTGGCACTTCATCAACTTCCCCGTGAAGGAGGACCACTACGACCTCGCGGTCGTGTGCAAGGCCTCGCCGCTGGGCGATTGCATCGTGGGCGCGATGACGCGCCAGCGCGCGCTACTCACCTGCCCCTCCGGGGATGTTAAACGCCGCGAGGCGCTCAAGTGGGCCGTGCACCTCATCGGCGACCTGCACCAGCCGCTGCACACCATCACCGAGGAACGCGGCGGCAACCTCATCCGCGTGGAGGTCGACATCCGCAACGGCAAGTGTCCACGTTGCCCGCCGCGGCGCACCCAGGAGAACCTCCACTCGGTTTGGGATTCGGTGCTGATCTCGAACAAGGAGTGGAACTGGGGCGCCTACGTGACACGCCTCGAGGCAGGTTGGCTCGCGAGCCCCGACGCGCGCGGGGCCGAAGCGGGCACGGTGGAGGACTGGATGCTCGCCTCGCATCGCGTCGCGGCGCAGGCCTGGGACTGGCTGCCCGCCGACAAGCTGATCGGCGACCTGTACTTCACCCAGGTGATGCCGCTCATCGACAGGCAGCTTGCGCTCGGCGGCGTGCGGCTCGCGCGGTTCCTCAACGAAACCCTGCCGACGCTGCTCAGGCGCGAGGCCTGCGACTGATGGCGCGTATCACACTCAAGCTTCCGAAGAAGGGCGCCGCGGCCACAACGCTCAAGGCGGTGTCGACGCGCGCTCGACTTGCGCAGCGCCACCGCGGCGCGCCGCCCCCCAAGGCGCCGCCCCCGCCTGCGCCGAAGCCCCAGCCCGCTGCTGCGCCACGCAAGCCGGCCGAGGCCCGCAAGCCTTTCGGACCGCGCAAACCCGATGCGCGATCCCAACCGCCGCGTGGCGCGAAGCCTCCGCCGGATCGCGCGGAATACAGGTCGTCGCGCGCGCGGCCGGCACCACGGCCGCAGGACGCACGCGAGGCGTTCAAGCCCTCCCCGCAACCAGCACCGCCCAGGCCCGCGCCGCCGCGCTCGGCCCCGCACGAGAACCCCGACGACCCGCGCCTCTCGAAGCGCATGAGCGAGCTCGGCCTGTGCTCGCGGCGCGAGGCCGACGAGTGGATCGAGAACGGCTGGGTGAAGGTGAACGGCAAGGTCGTGTCCACGCTCGGCGTGCGCGTTCCTCCCGATGCGCGCATCGACATCGATTCCGCTGCCACCCGTCACCAGAGCGAACAGGTGACGATCCTCCTCAACAAGCCCGTGGGCTACGTTTCCGGCCAGCCCGAGGACGGCCACCAGCCCGCGATGGTCCTCATCAAGCCCGAGAACCGCTGGGCCGAGGATCCATCGCGCACCCGCTTCCTTCCGGGACATCTTCGCGGGCTCGCCCCGGCCGGCCGCCTCGACATCGATTCCACCGGCCTCATCGTATTCACGCAGGATGGCCGCGTCGCCAAGCGCCTCATCGGCGCCGACTCCGAAGTGGAGAAGGAGTATCTGGTGCGGGTCGAGGGAACGCTTTCCGACGAAGCGATGGAGCTGCTGCGCCACGGCCTGGAGCTCGACGGCGTGAAGCTGAAGCCCGCCAAGGTCTCGTGGTCGAACGAGGACCAGCTGCGCTTCGTGCTGCGCGAGGGCCGCAAGCGCCAGATCCGCCGCATGTGCGAGATGGTCGGCCTGGTGGTGACGGGATTGAAGCGCGTGCGCAGCGGCGGGGTGCCGCTGGGCCCGCTGCCGGTGGGCCAGTGGCGCTACCTGCGCAAGGACGAGAAGTTCTGAACATCGACTGGAGCGAGGACGACGAGGAACGCTCCGCGCTGTGGCGCTCCGAGCGCGGCGGGCCACCACCCGCGAAAATGGTGATCGCCGACGACCGCATGACGGCCGACGAAGCCTTTGGGCTCGCCGGCCAGGGCGTGGCGCTGCTCTGGCGCGGCGACTTCCAGAACGCGCGGCAACTGCTGAAGGCCGTCGCCGCCCGCGTCGACCGCCCCCGGGGGCCGAAGAAACCGGCGACGCCACCGGCGCCAAGGCCACCGGCGGAAGCGTTCAACCTGGAACGCCAGGCGCGAGCGCAGCGCGCCCGCACGCTCGGCATGCTGCTGATCCCGCTCGATGCGGACTACACCATCCCGTTGCGCCGCGCGCCGGACATCCGCGAGGCGTGCACCGAAGCCTACGGCGCGGCCGAGGAGGCCTCGGTCGCCTCGCTGCGCGAGCTGCTCGGCATCGTCGGCGCGCACGAATGGCGGCGCAACGGCATCGAGCTGGCCGCGGTCGGCGGCAAGATCCATCCGCACTACGGCGTGTTCTCGCCGATCCGCAGCGAGTACGTGGACCTCGTCGCAAGGGCGCCGCTGCCCGCCCCGGCCTCGAAGTCCACCGCGTTCGACGTCGGCACCGGGACCGGCGTGCTCGCGGCCGTCCTCGCGCGGCGCAGCCTGAAGCGCGTGGTCGCCACCGACACGGATCCCCGCGCGCTCGCCTGCGCGCGCGAGAACATCGAACGCCTGGGCCTGGGCGCGCGCATCGAGGTGGCCGAGGCCGATCTTTTCCCCGCAGGCAAGGCTGCCCTCGTGGTCTGCAATCCGCCCTGGGTGCCGGCCCGCCCCGGCTCGCCGCTCGAGCACGGCATCTACGATCCCGAGAGCCGCATGTTGCTGGGATTCCTGCGCGGGCTCACGGCACACCTCGAGCCCGGCGGCGAAGGCTGGCTGCTGCTCTCCGATCTGGCGGAGCACCTGGGCCTGCGCACGCGCGAGGAGCTGCTAGCCGCCATCGAAGCCGCGGGGCTGAAGGTCCTCGACCGCATGGACGTGCGGCCGAGGCATCCGCGCGTCGCGGATGAGGCGGACCCGCTTCACCAGGCACGCAAGGCGGAAGTAACCTCGCTCTGGCGGCTGGCGGCGCGTTAGGGTCCGCGCGGTTTCACGAACCGCTGCTGCCGGCGGAAGATGCCGCGGCAGGCGCCCCCAGGCGGTAGCTCGAAGCGACCACACCGCCCATGAAACCGGTCTCGTGATAGACGCGTTCGGCGGGCTCTGCCTCGGCCGCACCCACGGCGATCATCAGCGGAATGAGGTGATCCTCTTCCGGATGAGCGACGCGTGCGGCCGGCGCATTGCTCCATTGGCCCGAGATCACCAGCACCGCGCGGGGCTTCACGCCGAGTTCGCGCACGATGCCCTGCAGCGAGGCGTGAAGCTGGTCGTACTGGCGGCGTTGGGATCCGTCGAGCCAGGGCCAGGGGCCGCCGCCGTGGGAGATGAAATAGGTGGGCAGCTTCATCGCTCGCCCGCCACGACCGCGTGGATCACGGAGCGCACGTTGTCGCCCGCGAGGGATCGATCGGATCCATCGTCTGCCCGCGGGGCGTGGACGTGAAAAGGATCGCGAGCGCGAGGAAGCAGGCGCTCCGGATGGCGTTCATGGAAAGACGCGCAGGACGGGACCCCGATACTAATGCACGCGATCGTCCGTTGGAGCAACATGGCGGTGGGCAAAACAGCCCACAGCGAGGAGGAAGCGCCATGGCCAACGTCCCGATCCATCCGTCCATCGACAACGGTATCGGACCCGCGGCCGCCGCGAATTTCGCCGGCGGCACGCTCCAGTGCAAGTGCCCCGACCGCAAGGTCGTGGTCTCGATCAAGGGGCAGTCCAACTACAATCACGCCTGCGGCTGCACCAAGTGCTGGAAGCCCGACGGCGCGCTGTTCTCGATCGTGGCGGCGGTTTCCCGCGACAATCTCAGCGTCACCGCCAACCAGGACAAGCTCAAGGTGTTCGACCCCGGCGCGCCGCTCAAGCGCCATGCCTGCACCGCATGCGGCGTGCACATGTACGGTCGCATCGACAACACCGGCCATCCCCTGTACGGCTTCGACTTCATCCATACCGAGCTGTCGCCCGAACCGGGCTGGGCACCGCCTGGATTCGCGGCGTTCGTCTCATCGATCATCGAGTCCGGCGCCGATCCCGCGATCATGGACGGGGTGCGCGCGCGGCTGAAGGAGCTGGGGCTCGAACCCTACGACTGCCTGTCGCCCCCGCTCATGGATTTCATCGCCACGCAGATCGCGAAGGCCTCGGGAAAGGCCAGGCGCGCGCCCGCCTGAGCGGCCGGACTCAACCTGCCGCTCGTAGCCAGCAATGCAGTTTTTCCAGCACTGGAGCGCTCCCAAGCAGTTGCATGTGGTTCGTATTCCACGCGATCCATTGCCGCGACGGCTTGAATCGGAGCGCCATTTCCGGATTCGCGTGCTGTCCCAGCGCGCTCGCCACCGGGACGAGTCCGTCACCGAGAAGCCGGCCCTTCAGGTCGGCGCGCTCCCGGCCGGTGCTGGCCGCCAGCGCGAAGCAGCGAACACCACGCGGCAACGGCAACGGCTGCCGGCCCCGGCTCTCCTGCCGGCTTCCGGGGTTCCAGTCTTCGTCTCGCAGGAAGCCGTGGCGCAGATCGGTGATGCCCGCGCTGCGCAGTCTGGCCAGGCGAGCCAACGGCGCCGCATAGGGCGCGCCGGCAAGCACCATCTCCACCCAGTTGCCGATGCGTTCGAGGGGCGCGCCGTGATGTGGGGTCCCGAGGCAAACCAGGTCCGACGTCTTCGCAACCCACTCGTGGCGGGCCATCCGGCCGTGGTGGAGCGCGCTGCGGGCCACCAGGCCGCCCATGCTGTGGCCCAGCAGCACCAGGCGTCGTACCGGGCAAGGCCACGCGCCGACCAGGGCCTGCAGCCGTGCCGCGAGCTCGCGTCCATTGACGCTGACGTGCAGGCCGGAGTTGTAGAGCAGGTAAAGCGGCGTGAGCCCGGAATCCCGTGCCAGCATCGCACCGTGGTCGTGTCCCTCCCGCCGCCATTGCAGGTCGTTCATGCAAAGGCCATGAAGCAGGACGAGGACGTCGCCCGTCGCGTGGGGTAGCTGCCGATTCAGCGCCGCGCGATCGAGCGTCAATGCACGCCCCTCGACGCGTAGCGCCATCGCGGTGGCCAGGGGATTGTGGTTCGCCGCCAGGTAATCGCCCAGAACGCCATTGAGGGCCGCGACGATGGCCTCGCGCCCCGCTCGCGGGCTGCCACCCTCGATGTCCGCGCGCCCGGCCTCCGGGCTGAGCATCGGGGCCAGGGCTCCCAGCAGCGCGTCGAGGCTACCGCCCACCACGCGTGTGATGCCGCGGACGCTCTTGTAGGCGAGGCTCGTGATTCCCCGGGTGCGCCCGTCGAGCGCGGCGCCGCTGCCCGGCAATCGCGCGATGCGTTCGTGCATCGCCTCGACCAGGTCGGCCAGGGCAGTGGTGGCCTCGGTGGCGAGCCGCGCGGCACCGCGAAGGTCGGCAGCCTTCAAGTGCGTAGCAGGACGATCGACTGTCCCCCGGCCCACGCCGCGTCGGGCGCCAGCAGCACGGGCGGCTCGATCGCGGCGGCCTCGACGCAGAGCATTCGCCTGAAGCCATCGGGCGGCATGTCGGCCATCTGCGCGCTGCGCTCGCGGCCCGGGTTCCATACGACCGTGTCGGCGAAACCACGCTGCTCGAT
>JBKJTM010000073.1:0-2871 GCA_046590805.1 Usitatibacter sp. | reverse complement strand
GCGACGCTGAACGTGCGCTTCGGGGAATTCAGCCGATTGCAGGCGGGAAAGGTCCATGAGGTCTACCTCATCCTCGACATCCTGGATGTCCTGCGACAGACAGGGCGCTGGCCCGCGGGCCTGCAGCAGGCGCGCGGCGCCGCGGATCGCGTGCCGGGCCCCGCCGCGCGCGACGGGGTAGGGCTCGAGCAGCCCGAGCCGGCCGCGAGCACTCGCAGCCTCGAACTCGTGGAGGCCATGATCGGGGGGCTGATGGAGTATGACCGTCGCACGCTCGAGAGCATGCGCATGGAGCGATTCTGGCATCCGCACATGATGTGGTACGGCCCGGGCGGAATCGGCACCAGCCGACAGCTCGCGGGATTCCAGGATGTCCACCAACGGGCCTTCCTCGCGGCCTTCCCGGACCGGGTCGGGGGCGATCACAAGGCACGCATCGCCGAGGGCGCCTATGTGGGTTCCACCGGCTGGCCTTCGGTTCGTGCGACGCATCTGGGTCCGTGGCTCGGCATCCCCCCGACGGGGCGCGCGATAAGCATGCGGGTGATGGATTTCTGGAGGCGCGAAGGCGATCTCCTGCGGGAGAACTGGGTATTCATCGACCAGCTCGATCTCCTGCTGCAGATGGATTTCGATGTGATGCAGCGAATCGGATGAGTTTTGCCACGCCGGTGCGCGCGGAAGACCTGTCCGAGACGCGCCGCTGGCTCACGTTCGCGGCCCTCATGGGCGTGTACGTGTTCTATGCGTTCTGCTGGAACACGGAAAATTTCCTGCGGCCCTACATGGCGGAGTCGCTGGGGCTCACCAAGGAGCAAGTGGCGGGGTTCTACACGCTGCAGGCTCTCGGCGCCCTCATCGGCGCGCTCATCATTCCGCAATTCGCCGACCGCTACAGCCGGCGCAATACCTTCGCGCTGATCGCGGTGGCCTTCGGATTCGCCTCGATCGCCTCGCTCGCGGTCACCAGCTTCTTCACGGCGCTGGCGCAGCGATTCGTGATGGGCTTTTTCCTGGGCGGCGTGTTCGGCTGCGCGGTCAGCATCTATGTCGGACTCTTCTCGCAGACCATACGAGGTCTTCTCGGAGGCCTGGTACAGCTCGTCTACAACGGCGGCGACGCGGCGCTGTCGTGGTTCGGCCGGCACTACGCCGACCAATGGCAACTGGTGATGGTGATCGGCGGCGTGGGCGCGATCGCCGCGGGGGTGGTGGTCTTTCTCGTCGTCCCGAACGACCGCGTACTCATTCCGTGGGGCGGTGAACGCACCCACGCGGGCGCATCCAGGAAGCTCGCGATCGTGGAGCTGTTCGCCGAGGGCTATTGGAAGATCACCCTGCGGCTGGTGCTGCTTTGCGGGCTCAACTTCTTCGCCTTCCAGGCCTTCAACGGCTGGATCACCACCTACCTGAAGGAGGACCAGCATTACTCCGCGGACATGGTGGGAAAGCTTCTGACCGCCCTGCACGTGGGATCGATGGTCGGCGCCATCGCATGGGGGCTGCTGGCCGACCGCTTCGGGCGGCGGTTCAACGCGCTCGGCTTCCTGCTGGCTGCGGCATTCGTTGTGGTCTATCTGAACGTCCCGCAAAGCCCGCTGATGCTCGCCATCGCCGGTTTCGCCTACGGGTTCTGCCTGGTCTCGATCTGCATCTGGGGACCGTACTTCGCGGAGCTCTATCCGGAACACCTGCGCGCGACCGCCGCCTCCATCTTCAACTGGGGGCGGATCGTTTCGCTCTTCGGCGCGCTGGTGGCCGGAGCCGTGGCGCAGCGCTTTGGCCTCCAAACCATCATGTATATCGGCGGCGCCACGTTCCTGCTGGGCGCGGTCGTCTGGTGGAGCCTGCCGGAGACGCTTGGCGCCGAGCGGCGATAGCGAGCTGTCCGGCGGCAGTCCCGGCCTTGCGCAAGCCCTGACCGCAGCCGCTCCAGGCTGGCTAGCCGCTCGGATCGACGCGGATGCGGCCTCGTTAACGAATCAGGCCGCGCGCAGCATGAATTCGACCTTCACGGACTCGAAGGGAAACTCGATCTCGCCGAGTTCCGTGCGCCGAATGAGACCGGCCGCGATCAAGGCGCTGACGTCGCCGTGAACGGCCTTGACGTCGCGCTCCAGGCGCCGAGCCGCTTCGCGGATGGACATCGGCCCCGCGCCGGTCATCGCCTTCAGGAGCTCCCACCGCTTTGCGCTCAGCACCTTCCACAGAAGCTCCGGGCTGGCAAAGGCGATCCGCGCTTCGTCCTCGCCGCGGCGCGACTTCATCGCCGCGGCCACTGCACGCAGGGATTCCTTGAAGGGCCTCACTTCAAGAACGACCGTTTTCATGATTCCACCTTTCGATGTCTGCGCTGAAGTCCCGGATCAGATGATCCGGTGAAATGAATTCATAGCGTTCTTCCTCCCCGCCATAGTGGCGATGATCGCCTTTGCCTCGCTCGTTGTCGTAGAGAACGACGCATGCGGACGCCACGACGTAGGCCAACCGGTACCTGAATCGATGCGATGACGGCGCAAGCGGCTTGTCGAGGCTCCAGACCACGAGCTCAGCGAACGCGTCCTGCGCAAGAACAACGCGGCGCTGCACCAGCGGGACGGCCTTCATGTTGGAGATAATACCAACAGCCACCGTGTGTTGTCAAATGATCCAACAGCACCTATCGGCGCTTGCCCGGGGTTCCGGCGGGCGAATATGGTGCGGCGCCGCCGGATGTCAACCTTTGGTTTACAAACGGCCAGTCAGCGAGCGGGAGGATGCTTGGCGATGAAGCGCGAGACGCGCGGCGGGGCGTCGCCGAGGTGGAACGCGTGGCGCATCGACTGCAGGCGCTCGTCCATGGCGGTGAAGCGCTGGTAGCGCCGCAGGTAG
>JBKJTM010000467.1:0-4439 GCA_046590805.1 Usitatibacter sp. | reverse complement strand
CGCCGGTGGCCGGGATGCCCAACCAGTCGCCGCGGAAGGTACCCGTGTAGTGTCCGGTGCCGCCGACCCACGAGCCCCCCTTGAAGCTGCCGGCGATCAGGATGTCGTCGCGTCGCTCCAGATCGGGAAGCGCCCTCAGAAAGGGCGCCCAGAAACGCTCAAGGACTTCCGTGGCGCCTCGCAGCGCGTTGACAGGATGCGGGCCATGCCATGCGACGTCGGAATCGTAGAGAGCTCCGAGCGCGCCCGGCCACTCGACCGGCGCTTGCCGGCCGAGCGCGGAAAGCGCCCGGGCATAAGCCAGCTTCTCGGAATGCGGCGAATCCATTGCGACAATGTCCGTCAACGCTTCGGGATCGGCAAGCAGGCGGGGCCGTCGCCCGGTACCGACGAACGGCCCAGCGCGGCTGGCTTTAGAAAGTCTTGTAGGTAAGCCGGACTCCCCAAGTGCGCGGAGGCGCCATGCTCACCTGCAGGGCGCCGCCGCCGCCCCAGACGAAGCGGGTGATGGTCTGCTTGTCGGTGACGTTATCGACGAAGAAGAGAGCGCTCAACCTGCGGTTGATCTCCCAGTTGAGCTTGAGGTCGGCCTTTGCATAGGACCCCTGCTTCTCGATCTCGGCGTTGGTGGGCTGCCCGTAGAAGCCGCTCGAGAACGTGACCACGGCGAGCGGCGTGAGGCGCCCGCCCTTGGCCAGATCGAATTCATAGGAGCCGGAGACCGAACCCTGGTAGCGCGCCGCATACGGCACGCGCTTGCCGGAAAGATCGCAGCCGAAGGCGGCGGCCGGCTGCCCCGCACCGCCGGTGCCCGGCACCAGGCCACAGGAGTAGCCCGGCGCAAACACCCGGCGCTGGCCGGCCGGGGCGATGACGACCCCGTTGACCACGGTCGCTGCGGTTGCCGTGGGATCCGCCACGAGGATGGAGGTGCCGAACGGCAAGGCCACATCCGGGAAGCTCGTGTACTTGGCATCGAGGAGCGAGAGCGTGCCCCCGAAAGAGAGCCGCTCGGTCGCCAGCCATTGGAGTTCGAACTCGGCGCCATCGGCCTTGGCCTTGGCGGCATTGAAGATGACCGAGAGGGTCGTCAAGCCGACGGGAATCTGGCGTTGCTCCTGCAGGTTGGTGTACTTGTTGCTGAAAGCCGCGACGTTGACCTGCAACGTGTTGTCGACGAAGCGGTTCTTCGAGCCGACTTCGACCGCCTTCACTTCCTCCGGCAGAAAGGTGCGAACCGATTCGACCGCCTGGCCCGAATTGAAGCCGCCGGATCGGAAACCGGTCGAGTAGGCGGCGTACAGCAGGTTGTCCTTGGCGAGTTTGTAGTCGAGCGCGGCTCGACCGGTCGACTTGGTGAAAGTCTTCTGATCGTAGGTCGCCCCGAGCAGGATGCTCGGGTCCGCCGGATCGCAATGGAAGCCCGGCCCCCGCGCGGGCACGCAGTTCGAGGTCCCCGCCGCGCCGAACGCCGAGGACGGCGGCAACGGGGTGCCGAAGGTGATCTGGGTACCGTCGGGCTGACCGCTCGCGTTGCGCGGCAGCACCGAGTTGGCATTGGCGAAGCGGAAGTCCTTCTTGTCCTCGGTGCGCCGCCCGCCGAGCGTGAGAGTGAGCTGGCTGGTGGCTTTCCATGCGAACTGCGCGTAGAGCGCGTTGGACTCGGTCTCGGCGAACGGATCGTCGAAGAAGCCCGCGCCGTTCTGTGCGAGGGTGAGCGGAGCGGCGGCCGCCTCGGAGCGGATGATGCGCGGCAGCTGCTGGTTGATGAAGGTGCCGCGAAGCTTGTCCTTGAAGTAGTAATACCCCGCCACGTAGCCCAGCGGGCCCTTGCCTTCGGAGAGGATCTGCAGCTCCTGGGAAAAGGTCTTCGCCGCGGTGCGCTGGTAGTCGATCGCGATCTGCGAGGCCGACATGTCGGAGTCCGACGAGCGCTCCGCGTTGAAGTCGGCATAACCGGTGATCGACTTCAGGGTGAAAGCGTCCAGACGGTAGCCCATGTCGAGCGAAGCGCTCTTGTCGCGCAACTTGAGGAATGTCTGGTAATCGTTGTCGATGCGGTAGCCGTCGCCCGGGCGGTGTATGGGAATGCCCAGATCGACGGCGGCGCCGATCGCGTTGCCTCCGGTGCCGTTGCCCGCCCCCACCCTGCGGGTGCAGTCGTTCAGGCCGTCGCGGTTGCCCGGGCGCACGTTGAACACCAGCAAGGTGGCGTTGAAAAGCTGCAGGCAGCTCGCCGGATCGTAGTAGGTGCCCGCCTGCTTGTAGCCGAAAGCGGAGCCGCCGTTGCCTCCCTGATCGGTGACATCGGCTCGGAATACCGCATCGAAGCGGTCGTTCGGCCGGAAGCGGATCGCAATCCGTCCGTACTTGAGATCCTGGTCGAACTGGTCCGCGCCGGAGTTGAAGTCGTTCTTCACGAAGCCGTCGGCGCGCTCCGCGGCGCCCACGAGGCGCACCGCGAAGAACTCGCCCGCGGGCACGTTCAGCACGCCCTCGACGCGCGCCCTGTTGAACGAGCCGGCGAGGATGCTCGCCAGCGACTGGAACTGGCCGAGAACCGGCGCGTTGGTGACGACGGCGATGTTGCCCCCGAAGGTATTGCGGCCATAGAGCGTGCCCTGGGGACCGCGCTGGATCTCGACGCGAGCGACGTCGACGAAGCTGGCGAGCGCCTGCTGCGCCCGCGACTTGTAGATGCCGTCGATGAAAAAGCCGATGGTGGTGTCGCCGTTGACGGCAACGTTCTCCGTGCGTACGCCGCGCATCGCGGGGCGCGCATCGGTCCCGGAGCGACCGAAGGTGAAACCGGGCGACATGCCTTCCATCTGTGAGATGTCGGTGATGTTGCGTTCCGCAAGCTGTTCGGAAGTGACGGCCGTCACCGACACCGGGATCTCCTGCTGATTCTCGGCGCGGCGCTGCGCGGTGACCACGATCTGTTCCAGCCCCGCGGACTTGGCGTCCGCGGGCGGCGGGCTCGGGGCCTGCGCCAGCGCGAGGCCGATGCCCAGGCTGTTGATCGCACCGAACGCGGCGCCGACATGTCCTGCGAGTGTCCTGCGGGCCCAGCTTTTCATTTGCATCTCTCCCCATTTTTGTACTTCGACTGCAACTCTGGTCCCCACTGGCATATTCCACAGGTAATGAAACGTCGGCGAAATCCGCTCAGGGGCAAGGACACAGGCCCGTTATGCATTCGCAGTCTAATCTATCAGGGACCGTGGTGGATTCCGAGGTGCTCGTGAGGTTTTGTTACCCGGCCTTGCGAAACGTGATCACGCTGCCTTTTCGTAGGCGGGACCGTACTCGCGCAGCGCGTCGCAGATGCGCTGCACGCCCCAATCGAGCTCCTCGCGCGTCACGATGAGGGCCGGCGCGAAGCGCGCGACCGTGCCGTGCGTGTCCTTGCTGAGCACGCCGTGCTTGAGGAGTGTCTCGACGAACTGGCGCGCGGTGACGACCTTCGGGTCGAGCTCGATGCCGATCAGCAGGCCCTTGCCGCGCACGTCAGTGATCACCGGGCTCGAGATCGCCTTCAGTCGTCCAAGGAGGTATTCGCCCATCACCGCCGCGCGATCGGCGAGCTTCTCTTCCATCAGCACGCCGAGCGACGCGTAGCCGACCGCCGCGCCGAGGGCATTGCCGCCGAAGGTGCTGCCGTGGTCGCCGGGATTGAAGACGTCCATCACTTCCTCGCGCGCGCAGAAAGCCGATACGGGAATGAGGCCGCCACCCAGCGCCTTGCCGAGGATGATGCCGTCGGGCTTCACGCCCTCGTGGTGGCACGCGAGAACCTTGCCGGTGCGTCCGAGACCCGTCTGCACCTCGTCCACGATGAGAAGAACGTTGTGCTTCTTGCAGATGCGCGCGACTTCGGTGAGGTAGCCCTCGGGCGGCACGATGATGCCGGCCTCGCCCTGGATGGGCTCCACGAGGAACGCAGCCGTATTCGGCGTGATCGCCGCTTCGAGCGCGCGCGCGTCGCCGAAAGGCACGTGGCGGAATCCACCCGCGTACGGGCCGAAGCCGTCGCGGTACTGCGCCTCGGACGAGAAGCCGACGATGGTAGACGTGCGCCCGTGGAAATTCGCCGAGCACACGATGATCTCCGCTTTGTCACGCGGCACCATCTTCACGGTGTAGGCCCATTTGCGCACGCACTTGATCGCCGTCTCCACGCCCTCGGCGCCGGTGGTCATTGGCAATGCGCGATCCATTCCCGTCACTTCGCACAGGCGCGCGAGGAACGGAGGAAGGGTGTTGCTGTAAAAGGCGCGCGAAGTCACCGCGAGGCGCTGCGCCTGCTCGGTGAGCACCTTCACGAGCTTCGGATGGCCGTAGCCGAAGCTCACGGCAGAGTACGCCGAGAGCATATCGAGGTAGCGCCGGCCTTCCTCGTCGAAAACCCACACACCTTCGCCACGCGCCAGAACAAT
>JBKJTM010000221.1:0-4088 GCA_046590805.1 Usitatibacter sp. | reverse complement strand
AGCGAAGAGGCGGCGCGCGCGAGAGGGTTGACGGATTGCGCTTGGGCTTCGGATTTGCGCGTGAGCAGCATGGCGGGCTCCTCAGACTTTGGTTGTCTTGTAGTACTTCAGGATGTGCTCGGAGACGTGATAGCCGGAGGGCCGGCCGGCTGCGTCCGCGGCGCCGACCCTCGCACCGGGCCCCTTGCCCCCTGCCACGACCGCTGCGGCGACCCCGGCGCTGCCCAACCCCGCGGCTAGCAGGAAATTGCGGCGGTTGGTCGTCTTGGTGGTTTTCATCGTGAGCCTCCTTTGGCGGACTTGCATTCAATCGAGCTGGAACGAAGTGGATTCGAGGGCGACGAATGCCGCGCCGAGCGCGGCGACGTTGCGATAGTAATTGGCCTTGGGCGCGCGTCCAACCGCGGCGAAGAACTTGCAGGCCGTCGGCTCGAGGTGCTCGGCGAAGAAACGCCGCTGCTCGCCGAGCGAAGCGGGCTGGCGCGCGGCGCCGCCCGCGGCGAGCACGCGCATCACCTCGAAGAGACCGGCGAAGTGGTCCTCGGGCTCGGTCACCTCGGCGCGCCGCGCGAGGCCGAGCGCGGCGAGGTCCGCCTGGAGCCGCACCCGCGGATGGTCGATGGACGGCGCGCCAGAATAGAACCCCGAGTAGATCGAGACCGCCGCCTTGCCGACGCCGCAGAAGAGCTCCTCGTACTCGTCGAGCGCCGCCTCGGCGTCCATCGCGGAAGAAGCGTCGATGAGGTTGCGCCAGGCCTGGGCGAGGCCCCGGTCGCCATCGGCCGCCAGCGGCGGCGCGGCGGCGAGGCTGGCTAGCAGCGCCTGGTCGGGAGCGGCCGCGCAAAGCCTGGCGAGCAGCGCGTAGAAATCGCCTCGCGCCGCCTCTTCCGGCGCAACCGCGCGGTGCAGCGCCACCGGGGCGGCGACGGCGCTCAAGCGTCGGCTCCGAGGCGCAGGATCGACGCCTCGTCCTTCGCCTTCATCATGTCGACCACGCGGCAGTCGGCGCACATCTGCAGGCGGCGCAGCGCCACGCCACCCGCGAACATCGAATGACCGGCGAGCCGGCCCATCATCGCGTCCACCATCAGCCGGGTGCCGAAAGGCTTCTTGCAGCTCACGCAGTGGAAGGGCTGCGTTTCGTTCACGACGCGCGCCTCGCGCACCGCCGGCGTGAGCAGCAGCCGCGGCGACAGGGTGATGGCGGCCTCGGGGCAGGTGTTCTCGCACAGGCCGCACTGGACGCAGTTGCGCTCGAGGAACTTGAGCAGCGGGACATCGACGCCGTCCATGAGCGCGGATTCGGGGCACGATCCCACGCAGGCCATGCACATCGTGCACTTGCCCTTGTCGACGATGATCTCGCCGAACGGGCTGCCTGCCGCAAGCGCGATCGAGTCGACCTTGCGCGGCGCGTGCTTCACCAGGTGCTCGACCGCGAATTCGATTGAGGTGCGCTTGTCGTTGCCGAGCAGGAAGGTCGCGGCGGCGGCGGGCGTCGTCGCGGGCGCGAGGGCCGCGAATCCCGCTTGCAGTTCCTGCGGCGAGTCGGCCTCGAGGACGGCAAAGTGCGCGCCTTCGTAGCCGAGGCCGGAGAGCACCGCCTGCCCGATCGCCATCTGCGCCCTCAAGGCGGCCACGTACTCCACGTCTTCCGAGCCGGCGCTCAGTATCACGACCTGGCTCGCCCCGAAGGCGATCGCGGGCAGAAGCAGGTCGAGGCCGGTGGAAGCGACGTGCCAGTTTTCCAGGGGCAACGCGCGCGCCGGCAATCCCATGCCCGCCGCGGCGGCGAGCGCCAGCAGCTCGCGGCCATCGGAGCCGTTGTGCATCACGATGCACGCCTCGGCTCCGCCTGCGTGGCGATAGCTGGTGAGGAGTTGCTTCAGCTGCGCGCCACGATCGGCGACGCGCGGATATTGGTACACCATCGCGCCCGAAGGACACACGGTGGCGCAGGCGCCGCAACCCATGCAAAGGTGCGGGTCGACCTTGACCTTGTCGCCGGCGGAGGAAATCGCCCCGGTCGAGCAGATCTCGATGCAGGCGTTGCAGCCGGTGACTTCCGAGCGGCTGTGCGCGCAGATGTTCTCGCGGTAGGCGAAATAGCGCGGCTTCTCGAACTCGCCCACGCACTCGCGCAGTTGCCCGACGACTGGGGCGAGCGCTTCGTCGTCGGCCGGTGCGTGGAAGTAGCCTTGCGGGGGCTGGCGCATCGCGAACGACGCGGCGTCGGAAAAGTCGAGCACCAGATCGAACTTGGCCGGCGTGGAGGTCGTCTTCGCAGCGCCCTCACCGGTAGCGAGGCCCCCGATCGTGACGGCGAAGTCGCCAAAGAAGCCGCTGATCGACTCGACCGCGCCGCACCAGGACGTGTAGCCAGGCGATTCGCGCCGGCCGCCGCGCTCAAGGACCGTCACGGGAAGGTCGGCCGCGAGCGCTTCGGCGGCACGGTGGGCGCGCTCAGCGGATTCTCCCGCCACGATGAGCAGGTTGCCGCGCGATTTGTAGGAGACGCTCGCCACCGCATCGGGCGGTGCGAGGTTCACGAGGGATGCGAGGGCGGTGACCTTGGGGAAGCAGTCGTCCGGCTCGGAAGACCAGCCCCAGCTTTCGAGCGTAAACGGATCGTGCCGGGAGGCTTCACCGGTATTTCGGTCCGCGTCCAACACGGACTCAGGCGCATCCAGACCAACGGCCATTCGGTCGAACTCTCCGTCACCCGGCACGAATGCCGAACGACGCTCCTCGCGTTGATAGGACCCGGTGTTCTCGGGCGGGCGCTTTTCACGCCTTCTTATGGGACATCTTAGCACCGAATATGCAGTGAAACTCCTACTACCGCGAGGGGGATTGGGGCACCGGCGGTGGCATCGCTGGTGCCTCCAAAGTATCGGCTGGCACGGCCTGCGCAGGTGTTGCAAGCACCTCATTCTGCGGCTCTTTTTGTACAACTTCGGCCGCCTGCGCCGGTACACCTTGCGCAGC
Organism: Usitatibacter sp.; assembly: GCA_046590805.1. Taxonomy (GTDB): domain Bacteria; phylum Pseudomonadota; class Gammaproteobacteria; order Burkholderiales; family Usitatibacteraceae; genus Usitatibacter. The sequence goes on along the minus strand of JBKJTM010000221.1, from coordinate 1,100 downwards.
TTCAGCCGCGGGCCGCGGCACCTCTTCCTCAGGCGCCTTGTACTCCCCCAGCCGCACCGTCTGGGTCATCTTTTCAAGCCATCCTTCGGGCAGCGGGTCGGCGAGCGAGTAGTCGGCGATATAGACATCCAGGCCATCCATCACGTTGAAGCGCGGATCCTGGAAAAGGGTCTTCAGCGCCTGGCGCTTCAGCACTTCGCCCACCTCGGGTTTCATGAACGCGGTGAAATCGGACTCGAAGCTGAGCGACTCCACCGCCGGCAACGGCGGCGGCGCGGGAGCCGGCGCGCTGGCGGCAAGCGCTGCGGGAGCCGGAGCGGGCTGCGCTCGGGCCGGCACGGGTCCTCGCGCGGCCTCCGCGCCCGGTGCCTGCGTGGAAGTCCGCTTGAGGCGCGACCATCGCGACAGGAAGTCGTCGCTCACTGGCCCTCCTCGCGCAGCACGCCTTCCTTGCCCTCGAAGGACCGCGGCTTGCGGCGCTTCTTGGGCTCGGGGCGATAGTTGTCCTCGACCCATTGGCCCATCCACGCCGCGAGCTCCGGCCAGACCACCGAGCGTTCCACGCGCTCCGCGGAATCCATCCAGCGCGCCGCCTCGTTATAGGAGAGCGTCACCTGGAAGGGATAGGGGTCGCCGCTGGCCTCGTCGATGCGCAGGCTCACGAAGGCGCTCGGCGACTCGCTCGACACGTTGAGGTAGTAGCCCTCGGCCTCGTCGCGGAAGAGCGTCACCTCGAAGCCGGGATGGAGGCGCTGCAGCACGTCCCGATCCTCGACCAGGGTCCGCGTCTCGCCGCCCACGTCGGGAATCACGCCGTGAAGGGTCCAGCGATGGCTCTCCCAGCGGCTTTGCGACACCTCGCGCTGCAGGATCACCGAGAGCTTCCGAGTGGGTCTTTCGAGCATGCCAACACTATACAATTCAAAGCATGGCCCGGACCGTCATCGCACTCAAGGATCAGCGCAGCAGCCTGCCCCTGCCAGCCGGATCACGGCTGCCGGGCGCGCTCGCCGACCGGCGCTCCCGAGCGCTTCGCGACCTGCGCATCTCGGTCACCGACCGCTGCAACTTCCGCTGCACCTATTGCATGCCTCGAGAAG
>JBKJTM010000141.1:0-3915 GCA_046590805.1 Usitatibacter sp. | reverse complement strand
GGCAGCCGCCGCTCGAGCGAATAGATCGACTCGACGCTCTCTCGAGCGGCGGTTGCCGAAACACTGAACAGCGCGCACGCACGCGCAAAATAGTGCGATGCGCAGGGTAAAGGTATCGAGTCGATACCAATATGCGCCGAGTCCATCCAAATAGTCACCCTTGACACGTGCGGGTTCGCCGATGTTGTGCATAGAATCCACTCACCAATCTCGTTCGATGAGAAATCGAAAGCTTGGTAGTGCGAAAAACCCCCGCAAGGAGGAGCGCACGACAGACAATCGGTCCAACATTGAAAGGAGTTTTGACATGGCAACGAAGAAAAAAGCGTCGAAGAAAAAAGCCGGTGGCAAAAAAGCCAAGAAGAAGTCTTCCAAAAAATCTTCTAAGAAATCTTCCAAGAAATCTTCCAAGAAGCGCGTAGCCAAGAAAAAGGCTTCGAAGAAGAAAGCATCGAAGAAGAGGTCTTCCAGGAAAGCTGCCAAGAAGAAGCCGGCCCGCAAGGCGGCTAAGAAGAAGCCAGCCCGGAAGGCAGCGGCGAAGCGTTCGAAGCCGATGATGTCGTCGGTGGCCCCGATGAAGCCGATGATGGCTCCGGCGATCACCCCGGTCATCACGCCGCTGATCAAGCCGATGAGCTGAAGAGGGTCAAACCCTCCAAGGCACAGAAGGCTGGACCCGAATACGAGGCGCGACCCGACCGGTCGCCGCCAACGCGGTCGGAAGCACGGCCGGGTAGCGCCTCGCAAGCGGGTGGACTCCCCCGCAGGACCCCATCGCCTCAATGGCGCCCGCGATCCCTGCGAGCATCTCGACCCGTGTTTGCTCAACTTCGCCCAGGAAGGCCAGGGTGAGATGCAGGTTCGCGGCGGGAACCGGCTAGCCGCGAGCGAGCCGCGCCACCTCGATCGAGAGCGCGGCAAGCTGGTCGCGCGCGGCGACGTCGGGCCAGATCGCGAAGAACAGCCGCTGGGGACAGGAAACCGGGGCCGAACCGTCAATTCGACTCGTGATCTTGGCCAACTTCGTGCGGCATCTGAATTGAGGGTACGTCCCCGGCTTTCTACAACAGGAAGATAGTGGCCAGGCCGAGGAAGATGAAGAACCCCATGCTGTCGGTCACGAAGGTGAGGAAGACGCTCGATCCCACCGCCGGGTCGCGCCCGAAGCGCTCCATCGCGAGCGGGATGAAGATGCCGGCGAGCGCCGCCACCAGGAGATTGAGGAGCATCGCGAGCGCCATCACTCCGCCCAAGGCCACGTTGCGGTATAGCGCGTAGGCGATGAGCCCCAGGACACCGCCCCAGATCACGCCGTTCAGCGAGCTGATGCCAAGCTCCTTCACCACCAGGCGCCGCGCGTTGGCGGGGCTCACCTGCCCCAGCGCGAGCGCGCGCACGATGAGCGTGGTGGTCTGGTTGCCGGAATTGCCGCCGATGCCGGCCACGATCGGCATAAGCGCCGCGAGCGCCGCCAGCTTCTCGATCGAGCCCTCGAAGGCGCCCACGACCCGGGAAGCGATGAAGGCGGTGCACAGGTTCAGCGCGAGCCACGGGCCGCGGTTCTTGGCGCTCGCCCACACGCTCGCGAAGATGTCCTCTTCGTCGCGCAGGCCGACCTTGCCGAGGCTCTGCGCCTCCTGCCGCTCGCGCACGTATTCGAGCACCCGCTCCACCGTGACGCGTCCCACGATGCGGCCCTCCGGATCCACCACCGGGGCGCTCACCAGGTCGTAGCGGTCGAAGGCCTCCGCCGCCTCGTCGGCGTCCTCGTCCGGGGTGAACGAGACGGTCTCGGGATCGTAGAGCGTGGAAATCTCCACGTCGGGATTCGTGACCAGGAGTCGCTTCAGCGGCAACCAGCCCTTCAACCGGTCGTCGTCGTCGACCACGAAGAGGGCATCGGTCTGGCCGGGAAGCTCGTCGTAGCGGCGCAGGTAGCGAAGCGCCACTTCGACAGTCACATCCTCGCGGATGCTCACCACCTCGAAGTCCATCAGCGCGCCGACCGTGCCTTCGGGATACGACAGCGCCGCCTGCAGCTCGGCGCGGTCCTCGACGTCCTGCGCCTCGATGATGTCCTGCACCACCTCCTCGGGCAGGTCGGGGGCGAGGTCGGCGATCTCGTCGGCATCCAGGTCCTGGGTCGCGGCGACGATCTCCGCGTTCTCCATGTCCGCCAGCAGCGAGTCGCGGACGGAGTCGGAGACCTCCAGCAGGATCTCGCCGCGGTCGGCTCCGACCTCCTCCCAGACCAGCAGGCGGTCCACGAGCGGCAGGTTCTCGAGGACGTAGGCGACGTCGGCCGGGTGCATGCGCTCCAGGCGGGCGCGCAGCTCCGCCAGGTTCTGCTTGTGCACCAACCCTTCGACCAGCCCGGGCTTCCTCTTGTCGTGCTCGCCTTGCCGATGGACGAGCTGCTCCACCACGCGATGCCGGCGAATCAGGCTCTCCACGGCTTCCAGATGTTCCTGGGGCGTCACCTCGGCGGCGCGCGGCGGGTTGGCGCTCAAGGAAGCTCCGCGGCGGGCATGCGTTCCAGGATCAGCTGCGTCTTGCGCGACAACCACGCAGTGGTGCGGTTGCGATCATAGAAGCGAGGGTTGGGGACGATCGCCGCGAGGCGCGCCGCGGGCTCCGCTCCAAGGGACTGCGCGCCCGCTCCGTAGTAGTGGCGCGCGGCGGCTTCGGCGCCGAAGATGCCGTCGCCCCACTCGATCACGTTGAGGTAGATCTCCAGGATGCGGCGCTTGTCCAGCACCTGCTCGATCATCACCGTGATGATCGCCTCCTGCCCCTTGCGCCAGGGCGTGCGGTCCGCCGACAGGAAGAGGTTCTTGGCGAGCTGCTGGGAGATGGTCGATGCGCCTGCCACGATCTTGCCCTTCCTGCGGTTCTTTTCCAGCGCCTTGTCGATGGCTTCCCAGTCGAAGCCCTCGTGCTCGGTGAAGCGCGCGTCCTCTGCGGCCACGATGGCGCGCTTGAGGTTCGGCGAGATCTTCTCGTACGGCATCCAGGTGTGGCGCAGCTTCGCATCGGGCTTCTTCGCCCGCATGCGCTCGAGGCTCGCCTCCATGAACGCGGTGGTCCCGGGATTATGGTCCCTCCACCACCAGACGCGCACCAGGAAAGACAGCTGGACGGCGAGGAAGATCGCCGCGGCCGCGAATACCAGCCACGCGAGGAAACGCCCGACGCGCTTCATGGCAGGCGCGCGCGGAGCTCTTCGATCACGGGGCGCGTCGCCGGCCGCTTGCCGCGCCACAACAGGAACGACTCCGCCGCCTGCTCGACCAGCATGCCGAGTCCATCGGCGGCGCTCGCGACACCGGCCTCGGCCTGCGCCATGAAGCCCTTCGCCGAGGCGCCGTAGGCCATGTCGTAGGCGAGCGTGCCCGCGCCGAATACGTGCGGCGGGACTGTGAGCGCCTCGCCGCGCGTGCCGCTGGAGGTCGCATTGACGACCAGGTCGAACGCGCCGGCCGGTATCGCATCGAGCGCGGCGGCCTCGATCGGACCGCGGCTTGCGAAGCGTTGCGACAGCTCGCGCGCGCGATCGGCGGTCCGGTTCGCGATCACCAGCACTGCGGGAGCCAGCGCGAGCAGCGGCGCGATGACGCCGCGCGCCGCGCCGCCCGCGCCCAGCAGCACCGCGCGCTTGCCGCGCAGCTCGAACGCGAGATTTCTCGTGAGGTCCGCGACCAGACCCGCGCCGTCGGTGTTGTCCGCGTGCAGGCGGCCGTCGCGCCGTGCGAGAAAGTTGGCCGCGCCGGCGAGCGTCGCGCGCTCGCTCGCGACATCGGCGAGCGCGAAAGCCTCCACCTTGAAGGGCAGCGTCACGTTGGCGCCCGCACCACCATCGTCGAAGAACTTGCGCGCGTGGCGCGCGAACTCGCCCTCGGGCACCAGCAGCGCTTC
>JBKJTM010000036.1:0-3394 GCA_046590805.1 Usitatibacter sp. | reverse complement strand
TTTGTAGGACAAATCGGGAAATGTGGCGAAACCGGGGACAGACACTTTTCCCGATTTGTCCTACAAAATCACGGCCCTAACGAGGGTTTTTGATAGTCGTTCTAGTCCCTAAGGACTAGCGTGCCCAGTTACGGCACCGCCGTGCTGCAAAGCTGGATTCCTACACTTGTTCCCTCACGGTGGCATTCCCCGCCCCTGTGGAGGGAGAGGACGAGTCGATGGAAAGCACGATCTACACGGACGGGACGTACCTCAGGAACAATCCCGACTGGCATTCGGACGACTCGCCCTGGAAGGCGGCGCACGTCGCGCGCATGCTGGAGCGTCACGCCATCGTCCCCTCCACGGTGTGCGAGGTCGGCTGCGGGGCGGGCGAGATACTGAAGAACCTCGCCGGCCACCTCGAGCCCGGCACGCGTTTCTTCGGCTACGAGATCTCTCCCGATGCGTACCGGCTTTGCGCGCGCAAGGACGGCGGCAACTTCGCCTTCAGGCTCGCGAACCTGCTGGAGGAGCCGGCGCACTTCGATGTCGTGATGGCGATGGATGTCTTCGAGCACGTCGAGGACTGCTTCGCGTTCCTTCGCAAGCTGCGCACCAAGGGCAAGCACAAGATCTTCCACATTCCGCTCGACCTCTCGGCGATGTCGCTCGCGCGCGGCGGGAAGCTGGTCGAGATGCGCCGCTCGGTGGGACATATCCACTACTTCAGCAAGGAGACCGCGCTCGCGTTGCTGGAGGACACCGGCTACAAGGTGATCGACCACTTCTACACCTCGGGCGCCACCGAGCTGGGCGGCCTGGGCTGGAAGACGAAGCTGATGAAGGGACCGCGCCAGGCGTTCTACGCGATGAGCCCCGATGCCGCCGCGAGAGTGCTCGGCGGCTACTCGCTCCTCGTGCTGGCCGAATGAGATGACGATGGGCACCGACCTCCTGGCCAGCATCCTCATCGTCGACGACGATCGGGTCAGCCTCATTGCCATGGAAGAGGTGCTGAAGAGCCTGGGCGCGCGCCTGGTGACGGCGTCTTCGGGCGAGGACGCGTTGCGCTGCGTGCTCGAGGACGACTTCGCCGCGATCCTGATGGATGTGCGCATGCCCGGCATCGACGGCTTCACCACCGCGCGCATGATCCGCGAGCGCAGCCGCTCCCGCAACACGCCGATCATCTTCCTCACCGCGGCGCAGGAGGAGCTCTCGGCCACCTTCCGCGGCTACCAGGCGGGAGCGGTGGACTACATCGTGAAGCCCGTGATTCCCGAAGTGCTCAAGTCCAAGCTCGCGGTGTTCGTGGGCCTGCACGACATGAACCGCATGCTCTCCGCGGAGCTGTCCGAGCGCGCGCTGTCCGAGCAGCGCCTGCGCACTTCCGAGGAGAACCTGCGCGCGCTGGCGGCGCACCTGCAATCGGTGCGCGAGGAAGAGCGCATCCACATCGCGCGCGAGATCCACGACGAGCTCGGCCAGGCGCTGACCGGGCTCAAGTTCGACATCAACTCGCTCACCAGGAGCGTGACCACCGAAGGCGCGGAGGGCATCGTCGGCAAGACCGCGAGCCTTTGCCTGCAGATCGACCGCATCATCAACTCGGTGCGGCGCATCGCCTCGGGTTTGAGGCCCGAGGTGCTGGACGAGATCGGGCTCTCCGCGGCGATCGAGTGGCAGGCGCGCGAGTTCCAGCGCCGCACCGGCATCCGCTGCCTGGTGGACATGACGCCCGGCTTCCACGATCCAGATGACCAGGTTCGGGCGACCGCCCTTTTCAGGATCTTCCAGGAGCTGCTCACCAATGTCGCGCGGCACGCGCACGCGACGCGCGTGACGGTGCAGCTGCAGGAAACGGACTATTCGTATTCGCTGGCGGTCGAGGACAACGGCCGCGGCATACAGGAGCAGGAGTTCGAGAGCCCCCGGTCGCTGGGGTTTCTCGGTCTGCGTGAAAGGGTGCTCGCCTTCGGCGGCTCGATCGAAGTAAAGGGGCAGGAAGGCAAGGGCACTGCCGTGTCCGTGTCGATCCCGCTCCTTGAAGTACAACAACAGGTATTCCACGCATGAGCTTCGCTACCTCTTCAGTACTCCACGGACGCCCGGGCGCACCGGTGCGGATCCTCATCGCCGATGACCATCCGGTCGTACGCCAGGGCCTCAAGATGATGCTGAGCGCGGATTCAGAGCTCGAGGTCGTGGGCGAGGCCCGGGACGGTGACGAGGCCTTCGAGATGGCGCACAAGGTTGATTGGGACGTCGCCGTCCTCGACTACTCGATGCCCGGCCGCGGGGGCGTCGAGCTCCTCGCCGACGTGAAGCACGACTATCCCGACAAGCCGGTGCTCATCCTCAGCATCTATCCCGAGGATCCCCACGGGCTGCGCGCGCTGAAGGCCGGCGCGGCGGGCTACGTGACCAAGGAAAGCGCGGGCGACGAACTCACCGCAGCGGTGAAGAAGGTCGCCTCCGGCGGTCGCTACATCAGCGCGTCACTCGCCGAGAAGCTGGCGATGCGGCTGACGCCCGAGCAGGAGCGCCCGCCGCACGAGCGCCTCTCCGACCGCGAATACCGCGTGATGTGGCTGCTGGCGACCGGCAAGACGCTGCAACAGATCGCCGAGGAGATGCGGCTTTCGCCCTCGACCGTCAGCACCTACCGTGGGCGGATCCTGAAGAAGCTGGGGCTCAACACCAACGTGGACCTGGTGCACTACGCGATGAAGCACCGGCTGATCGAATAGTCCGGCACGGGCGTAGAATCCATCCCTGTTTCCTCAAGGGGAGCTCCCGCGGTAGTCCATGGACCTGCTATCTCTTGTCCTCGCCGTGGCGCTTGCGGTACCGCCCCGAACCGAAGACATCGACATCGACGCGCCGACCAACGCCACGCGCGCGAACCTCGGCGCGGATTATCTCCGCGACATGATGACCGCGGCCATGGCCATGCCCTACAAGTACGGAGTGACGCAGATGCCGTGCAGGGCGCTGGTGCTGCAGCCGGCACGCGGCTGGCTGCCGGCGCGCGAGCCGAGCGGGCGCATCGCGTGGGTGACGGGACCGGCGTTCGAGGTGAAGTGGAGCGGGATCTACGGGACCTGCTTCATCCAGTCGCCGCAGCCGCGGGAGGATCTGGGGGAGGGCGAGCGCTCCGCGCTCGAGTGCGAGTGCAACGGCTGGTTGCCGAAGGGGATCTCGGACTACCCCCAGCCCTGAGGCAGGAGCGGCGCTCGCGGGAAGCTCGCAGTCCACCGCGCCGGGAGCGAACGCAGCAACGGGCGTCGGAATTATCGAGGTGTTCGCGCAGTAGGGCCGCGACCTCATATTCAGTCCGTACGCAACCATTCCTCCCGGCGCGGTGGACTGCGAGCTTCCCGCGAGCGCCGCTCCTGCCTCAGGGCTGGGG